>JAWWBW010000104.1:0-10517 GCA_033720775.1 Oleiphilaceae bacterium
AAGAAGTGAAGCCGCAGGTACACAAGGTGTATCGTAATCGTGCCGAAAATGACCACCTGATCCTGTTGTCAGAAGGTCGTCTGGTGAACCTGGGTAATGCCACCGGCCACCCATCGCGCATTATGGATGGTTCTTTCGCCAACCAGGTACTGGCTCAGATGTATCTCTACGAGCGTAAATTTGCGGATCTGCCTGCTGAGAAAAAGGTCGAGAACCTGTACGTGAAGGTACTGCCGAAAAAACTCGACGAAGAAGTGGCAAAAGATATGGTAGAAGGCTTTGGTGGCGTGATCACCAAACTGACCCCAGAGCAGGCGCGCTATATTAATGTGCCAGTAGATGGGCCATATAAGCCTGAGGCTTATAAATACTAGATTGAAGCTGGAGGCTAGAAGCCGGAGGCTGGAAGCATACCAGCCTCTGTAGCATGCTTCTAGCTTCCTGCAACAAGCTTCACGCCAGAAATAAGAGAACAAGCATGCAAACCCAAAAACAGTTCAAACGACGTTTCAGCTTTGAATTCTTTCCGCCTAAAACGCCGGCCGGTAGTGAGAAGTTGCAGGTGGTGCGGGATGAGTTAGCGCGTCGCAAGCCGGATTTCTTTTCGGTGACTTACGGTGCGGGCGGTTCTACCCAAGAGCGTACCATCGATACCGTGCTGACCTTGCAGGATCAGGGTATTTCCACTGCGCCGCATTTGTCGTGCATCGGCTCGACCAAAGAAAACATCGCGTCTTTGCTCGATTTATACATGCAGCATGGCGTGAATCGTATCGTCGCACTGCGCGGTGATTTGCCGTCGGGTATGGGCAGTGCCGGTGAACTCAAGTATGCCAATGAGTTGGTGGCGTTTATTCGCGAGCACAGCGGTGATCACTTCAATATTGAAGTGGCAGCTTACCCCGAGTTTCATCCGCAGGCGCCCAATGCCGAGGCGGATTTGCTCAACTTCAAGAAGAAGGTCGATGCTGGATCGAACAGCGCGATTACCCAATACTTTTTTAACGCCGATAGCTACTTTTACTTTGTTGATCGCGTCGAAAAAATGGGTATCGATATCCCGATTGTGCCGGGCATTATGCCCATCACCAATTATTCTTCGCTGGTGCGTTTTAGCGATATGTGTGGAGCCGAGATTCCGCGCTGGATTAAAAAGCAGCTCGAAGCCTACGGTGATGATGTAGAAAGTATCAAAGCCTTTGGCGAAGAAGTGGTGACGCGTATGTGTCAGCAGTTGTTGGATGCAGGTGCGCCCGGACTGCACTTTTATACCCTGAATCAGGCGGAGCCCAGCTTGCGCGTGTGGGATAATCTGGGCTTGAGCGATAAAGAAAAGATTACGTTCTAGTCTGCAATCTCGGGTACATAAAAAAAGAGCGCCTTGGCGCTCTTTTTTTTGCGATGATAAAGTCTTTACCAGCGAATAGGCGCTTCGCTTGACCCTGGCGTGGCTCGTACCGCTTTGTCTGACATCTTGTGTTTATCTTCTTTGTCTTTGACAAAGGGCACCGGTTCTCCGCTTAAAAATGCCAGAAGATTATTGCTGACCCGTTCGCCAATGGTATCGAGCGTATGGTCGGTACTGGCATCGGGTTCGCGCGTGAGTTTAGTCTGCAGCGTGTCGGCCCACTCTACTTTGGAACTCGCCACTTCGATCAACTGGTAGGTCAGGTCAACATGGTCAGTAAAGGTTGTTTTACGCATGCCGTAAAACTCCTTGGTCTCAGCCTTGGTATGTAATTTATGAATGTTGCCCACCAAAATGTAGTCGGCACCGGCTACTTGCCCGAGGCGCGCGGCTTCGGCTGGTGGCACCTGGCTTGATGACAGCAGCGCCTGCTCGCCGGTCAGTTCACTATTAAACGCGCGGTTTAATACGATTACCTGCTGACTTTGTGTGAGCCTGGTCAGAATATGGTCGCGCATTTTTTGCGCCAATTGATAGCCGCTGCTTTGTGGACCCTCAGGGTCCAGAGCAAAGGTGGCATGGGCAAAACGAAACGGCATAATCGCCACGCGCTTGCGGGTGTCCTCTGCCACGCTGGTCGTATGGTAAGGCACTTTTGCATTTACGGTGACTGCCCATGTGCCATCCTGGCCGCTAGGTTCACGCACCTTGCTCACGCTGTAGGAATCGATGAGCCCTTTGGTGAGGGTGAAAATTTTCTGTTCAACGCCAAGGCTCCCTTCGACCACGGTTTTATCGCCCTCGATCACTTTGCGAATATCGGCGCGTAATTGTTTTTCGCTGTGTACAGTGAGGCCTTTTACCTGATTGGCAGCATTAAATAGCGCCGCCGCCAGAGCTTCCTGATAGTTATCGCCATAGCCGGTTGCCGTTTGCTCACGCAATTCGGTTTGAGCGAGTGTGAAGGTGGGAACAAGGATCAGGAGTAAAAGCGATAAGAGACGTTGTGCCATAAGGGGATCTCCTTGAGTGAGGGGGCAACGGCGCAACACGGATTCCTTGTGTGCGCCGCTGTTAACTTGTTGCGACCTTAAAGCGAGAAAAACTGCTTTTCGCCGGTTTTGCGAATTTCTTTCTCGCCGGCCCATTCCATAATACCGCTTTCCAGATTCACCATTTTAAGCGTGAATTTGTAGTAGACGTCTTTGGTGCTGTCATTACGCTTTACGATGCTCGACATGTTGCCGTACAGCATGAACTCTGCGCCGGTTTGCTTACCGAATGCCACGGCCTTCGCGGGATCAACCATGCCGCTGTCCATTTGGAAGTTCAGTTGTTCCTGAATGGCTTTAACGGCAGTCATATCGACAAAACGGAACTTACCGGATTTCAACAGTTTGGTCTGAATGGAATCGGTGATGGATTCGGTATCGATGTGCTCAGTAGTTTTGTTTTTGATTTTATCGACAAACACCACGGGGCGACGTTCGGCGGTCATCTGCACGATCGGTGGAAAGGTCAGCAAATCATCGACCAGGGTTGCTGCAATGGTTTGCAGGTCGGTGGAACCGAAGCCGGTGGTGGTGGTTTCTACTGCAGTGGCGTCGCCATAGGTGACCTTGGGGCCACTGGCACAGGCACTGAGAAACAGGCTAAATAAAATAACGGAAGCGATTTTAAACGTTTGCATAGTGATCTCCTTGAACAAACGGGGGGTTAATCTTGAACCATAATACGGAAGGCTTTAGCCGTTGGGTTAGGGGCGGTGGCCTGAACCGACTTGCTTTCATACGGGGTGATGGTGAGGGGCGTCCAGGGGCGACCGTCCACCGCGATTTCGAAACCGTCTTTATCCAACCATTTAAATTTATAGCGAAAACTCAGTTCGCTGCGCGAGGCATTTTTCAGCGTCGCCTGCACTTTCATTAAATCTCCCGCCGATCCCACTTTGGTTTCGGTAATTTCAAGGCTGGCAGATAAAAAGCCGCTATTGGATTCCAATACCTGCGTAGTGGTGTCGCCGTCGACCGTCACGGTTGCGGTTTCGTTTACCGCGCAGCCAGTAAGCAGCGCAAAAAGCAGTGGTAAAGCGACGAGGGGGCGTTTGTTCATAGGAGGCTCCTTGCTGTGGGCATTACAGCGTAAACACTTGTGTGATGAGTTGATTATTGACACCAATAACGCGCAATAGTGTCGTGCGATTGGGGTTAATGTCGAGCGTGACATTGGTTTGAGTAGCCGGTGTGCTCAGGCTGAGTTGGCGTTGTCCGGCAGGCAGTATGAGTCGTGTCGCCTGAGCCGTGTGGGGCAGGGTGAGCCAGCTGCGCCGGTCGGCACTCTCCGAAATAATGTTATAGACGTTGGCAATCAGACTGCCGGCCAGGCCCATTTGTTCACCGCTTTGTTTTTGCATTTGATGCTTGGTGATGCCGCGTAATGTTTGGCGCACGAGCATGCCAGGCAGGCGCTCTTTCAGGTCTTTTACGGCCAGTGCGCTCACATTAGTGAGGGTCTGTGTGGTGCCGTGGTCGTTAAACTGATCATCGCGAATTTTTAGCGACGGGCTATATGGCCAGAACTGGGTATCGTAGAACGGGAACGCCAGGGCAATGACGCTGCCATCGGCCATGGGAATAGGGATTTTGATTTCGCTCTTGGCCGGCACAAAGCCCTCTTCAAAGGCGATGACTACCATGCCTTCGTCTTCCTTCAATAATGCACTTTTAGGGTAGCTGGTGTCGCCGAGTTTACGCGCGACTCGAGCAATATCCTGTTTAATGAATTCGGCACTCGGGTTAATTTCCAGGGCTTTTTTGTAGTCAACCAGAGCGCTATTGAGCTCACCGGTGGCTTCCCAAAAGGTCGCGGCGGTGTAAAAGGTATAGGCGTTTTGGAATGAGCTTTTTACCTGCCCGGCAACGGTGTCGAGTCCGGCAAAGTGCTCTGACAGCTTGCCGAGTTCAATGTCTTTTTCTTCTGCTTTTTGTTGTGCCTCGGCGACTTCCTGCTCGTGTTTTTCCAACAAAATCTGTTGCTCCAGCCCGGCTTTGCGGAACTCAACAGCCGCCCCCTCTATTTTGCCAAGCGCCCAGTAATTGAGGGCTTGGTGAAGGTGTGTGAAGATGCGCTCGTAACCGCTTCCCTGGTACGGTAAGGCGTTATCGTTAGTAAGCAATGAGGCGCCTTGTGCTCCCAGGCTGGACGTTTGTACGGTGGCGCTCAGATCGTTTGCCTCAAACTTGTCGATCACCAGCTCAAAGTCCTGTTTGCTCTCTTCGAAGCGAGACGCGATCTGTGTGAGTCGCCCGCGTTCCATCATATAGAGTTGTGCATCGGCGCTGTTGCGATGTTCCGCCAGATTTGCCAAGGTCTGTTCGAAAACTGGCGCACCCTGAGAAGCTTCCGGCACCATGGCCGCTTTCATTTTCATCGCCTGGTTTGGGTAGGGGTTGAATACCGAGGTCGCAGCACACCCGACCAGCGTGGAGAGCAGGGAGAGAACGCCTACTTGGCGTAGTAGTTGATGGTGCCAAAACATTCTGATCATCCGTGTATGCGAGTTTTTGGCCGGGCCGCGATGGCCCGGTGAGAGAAGGCATAACTTTCCAGTCGATGCCTTGCGCGGCCAGCCCGATATTTAAAAGGTGCTCTTCAACCCAATCGAGAAACCGGAGTAGGTCGAGTCATTTTTATCGACCAGATTGGCATACTCCAGTGCGACCGTGAGGCCAGACAGGTTGAAGTCGATGCCCGCGCCATAGGAGGTATCGGTTTCGGCATCGTTGCTGCTATTACTGCCGGTTTCAGTTTCAAAGTCGGCACGGGTGAAGCCCAGAAGAAGATAGGGGAATAGTTGATCGCCTGCTTTTGCGCCGATGCGCATGTAGGCACCTACCAGATAGCGCAGGCTAATATCGGTATCGGTAAAAATGCCTTCATTAATGGTGTCGTCGGTCACACCGGTTCCTAAACGGGCTTCGAGTGCCAGGTTGTCATTCAGGTAGCCACCAACGCGACCGCTAATGTGGGTAAGGTCGGCTTCGAAATTGCCGTTATCACTCTCAAGGCCATAAAAACCAATATCAACGGAGGCATAGCGCTTGCCATGTGTATCGTCAGCAAATGCTTGCGAGGCCATGGTGCAGGCAAAGACCGAAGCGCTGAGTAGAGTAGTAAGTCGCTGTGTCATGAATCCTTCCTTTTGTTGAGAGACTTTAACCGCGAATACAGCACAAAAGAGACACGGTGCAAAGCCAGACGGCTTTGTAAGACGCTCCATTATGTCTAAATTAAACGCTTTTTCCATTACTTTGTTTTGGCTTTGGGCAGGAGTACAAATGGATGGAACCAAAATGCTTTGCATCGTTCTATATAGGCCGCTAGCCTAAATGAGAAGGCGGTCTGTTGCCCTCCGAACAGGCAGCGTTATCACCATTAAAATCCAACAGAGAGTCTGCACATGTCAGTTGCCCTGCCTATCACTATTGCCATTGTGGCACTTATTTCGGTGTTACTTTCGCCCAAAGCGCGAGCAGAAGATGGTTTTTTTAAAGGGGTGTCGCCTAATGGTGCGCAACCCGGTCTGTTTACCTTGATTCTGAGTCAGGTCACCACTTGGATCTTTGCTCGCTCCTTATTGAATGCCGCGATACTGGGGTTCTATTACGGCATTTGGGGCACGATTGCCTATGCCGCCTATTACCTCTCGTTTGTCACCGGTGGGCTGATTATCGACTCGCTGCGTTTTAAACACGGCTACGACAATGTGCAGGAGTTTCTGCGTGACCGCTTCGGATCAGCGGGCACCTCCTGCTACAACTTTGTGATTGGCCTGCGCCTGGTGAGTGAGGTGTTTGCCAATATTTTGGTGATCGGTATTCTCTTTGGCGCGGCGGGTAGCAGTGCATACACCTTTGCCGTGTTGGCGTTTGCCGGGATTACGCTGGCCTATGCCATGCTCGGCGGTTTGCATGCATCCCTGCGTACCGATGTATTCCAGATGCTGGTGTTCATTGCCGTACTCATTGCGTTGGGAGCGCTGGCGTTGTTCTCGGGGCATGTCAGCACCGAGAGCCTGTTTGGTACGCCCTTTGTCATTTCGGAGCCCGGCCCAATTCTGCTCATTGTTGCCTTGCTACAGGTGTGGAGTTACCCCATGCATGATCCGGTGATGATGGATCGCGGTTTTTTGGCGGATCGCGACCTCACGCGACGCAGTTTTGCCCATGCTGCCTGGATAAGCATCTTATGCATTATGGCCTTTGGCTGTTTAGGTGTAATGGCAGGCGCTTACGCCCAAAGTGGTGAGGCCATGAATGACGTATTGCTTCGTTTGCTGGGTGATGTGCCCATGTTCCTGTTTAATGCCGCGCTGGTGATTTCGGCGATGTCGACACTCGACAGTACCTTGTCCAGCTCAGCCAAGCTGGTTGCCGTGGATATGAAAGTGGTGTCACCCACCATGCGCAATGGGCGACTGGTGATGGTGTTGTTCATGCTTGCCGGCTTGGGCATGGTGTTTTTTGGTAACAAGGATCTGTTCAGTGCGGTGGCGGTGAGTGGTACCGCATCGATGTATCTGGCACCGGTGATTTTCTTCTCGCTCTGGGGTGGGCGACAGGACATTCCCGTGTGGAGTTATCTGGGCGCGTTCGCCTTGGCCGTTGGCGGCGCAATGCTCTATTTTCTGGAGTCGTCATCACATACGCAATGGTTGGGTGAAGCGCATAAGTACACCAAGCTGTTGTGGATTTCGGCGGCGGTGCTGATTGGTGGGGTGTTGCTGTTCTTGCTAGGTGGTGCGATGTCGCGACAGCGCAGTGCCAGCCCTGTGGCAGGCTAATGCTGGAACAGGATTTGGGCGCATTACATGAGCCCTTACTGGTGTTTGGTGGCCCCTACAGTAACTTGCAAGCCACACGAGCAATGCGTGCAGAGGCAGAACGTATGGGGGTGCCCCCCCAGCACGTGATTTGTACCGGCGATGTGGTGGCATATTGCGCCGACGCCGCCGCGACCGTCGACGAAATACGCGATTGGGGGAGCTCCGTTGTGATGGGCAATTGCGAAGAATCCCTAGGGAATGAAGACGACGATTGCGGTTGTGGTTTTGAAGAGGGCACGGCCTGCTCGCTTCTATCTATAGCCTGGTATCGTTATGCCAACCAGCAACTTGATGCGTTGCAGCGTGCCTGGATGCGGCAATTGCCGCGCAGCATTGTCTTTACCATGCAAGGCCAGCGTGTTCGTTGTGTACACGGCAGTGTGAACGCTATTAATCAGTTTATCTTCGCATCCACGCCTCAAGAGAAAAAACAGCAACAGCTTGCAGCATCCGGAGCCGACATAGTGGTGGGCGGGCATTGCGGAGTACCTTTTGGTACGAAGCTCAGCGCTGGCTGGTGGTTGAATGCGGGTGTGATCGGTATGCCAGCCAATGATGGCCAGGATCACACCTGGTACATGTTGTTAACGCCACACGAAAACCGCATTCGCGTGACATGGCATCGCCTGCATTACGATGTCAGCGCCGCGCAGCATGCCATGACGCAGGCTGGGTTACCGCCGGATTACCGCGACGCACTGAGCACGGGCCTCTGGCCGAGTATGGATGTGTTGCCTGAACGGGAGCGAAGCCTTGCAGGGAAGCAGCTTGAATTGGCTGACCTTCTTATATAGAGGGAACAATAAATAGATGCGTCCCCTTTTCAGTCCTTGAGTACCTGTACAAAGTCAGGGTAGTGGTGTTCGTAGCCCCACTTTTTATAAAGCTGCTCCAGCATTCTGTTTTGCACCAGGTCGAAGATGCGCTGATCGTACAAATCGGCGAGTTGCTGGCCTTTCTCCGTCTTGGCCAAACGTAGGTACATTGGTTTGACCAACACCGGCTCGATGGCGTAAGTCTCGGTGCTGAGGGATTGTTGTTGCATGTAAAGACGCAAGTCGGTGATGCTGTCGATGTAAAAGTCCAGCCGGTCCATGGCGAGCATATTCCAGCCTTGGTGGTTTTGGTTGAATTCCAGGTAGTGCGTTTTGATGTCGATATGTTTGTGGTAGTCGTACCCGCGAATCCATCCCACACGTTTGTTGTTTAAGGTGTTATTGCCTTGCCAGCTATGTTGGTCGCGTTTAAATGCCGCTGCACTGATGTCGAGCCAAACCGGCTGCTTGGGGTAAATGTACAGGTGAGGTTGCTCTTTATAGGAGCCCAGCATCGCATCGGCTTTTTTTTGTTGCAGTAAAATGGCGGCTCTACTCCAAGGAAGGATTTCGATTTTGACGGCAATACCAAGTGGTTCGTAAATGCGACGCATTAAATCGAAGTAAAATCCAGAGCCATCTTCTTCTGAAAAGTTTTGCCAGACGGGGTTAACGATATCGATCGTTTTTGGCTGCCCGTTTGCTGGTAACGACAACACCGAGAGTGCGCAGGCGAGCAGGATAAAAGTGAAGATTGCAGAAGGTGTGACCACGAGCCTGAATCTCCTTCTCCCGTGTTATTAGGGTTATTGTGAGCATGCTGTAGCACACAGTGTGGACGGAACCGGTTGAAAGCGCAAAATTCGGAAATGGAAAAACAGGAATAGGGAGGCGCAATCCTCAGCTATGTAGGCTGAAAGAAATTACATTTGTTTCTCTCGTTTTAATCCCTCATAAAAGGAACGTTATGCAGAGCGAATTGGTAAAAAACTGGTTTGGCGATCAGTTTTTCGACCTGCACCCTTTACTGCAAAAATTGCACGTACAGGGCGGCAGGCTGAAAGGTGAGGTGAATCTTTATTACGGTAGCGGGCTTGCGGGAATCATTGGTAAACGTCTGGCGCGAAAGATGAATTTACCGGGAGAGGGTGTACAACAGCTTCAAGTCGATATTTCGCATAGCGATGATGGTCTGCACTGGGGACGTTGTTTCAATAACCAGAAGTCAGTGGTTTCACTTTTTAAACCTGTAGGAAACGTCACAAATGGTTATTGGGTTGAAACAACAGGGCCCTTGACCATGCATTTGACGGTAGAGATTATAGACGGAGGCTGGTACTGGAAGTGTCTTCAACTTCGATTTGCAGGCCTACCCGTGCCGGTTTGGTTGATGCCTAAAACCAGAGCCTACAAGAAAATTGAACAAGATCAGTATAGTTTTCTTGTTGAGTTTTCATTGCCCTATTTAGGACATTTAGTGTCTTATCAGGGCTTACTAAAAGCCGAGTACAACGAATGAGTATCGAAAAAGAACTCCGAATCATGCACGCTTGCGAGGTGGGTGCTGTGGGTGTTTATCGTGGGCATAAATGTGTTGCGAGATATTTTTTCAGGACAAATCTTGCTGAGCTCGACACTATGAGATTTCACGAAAAAGATCACGCCAAAATATTTAGTTCTTTGTTGAAAACCCGAAATGCTCGTTTGTGCTTTGGGCACCAACTATTTTTTCTTGGAGGTCTAATTTATGGCGTTATCGTCGGTTTAATGGGGCTCCGGGCTATTGGAACAAGCACCCATACGATTGAAAAAATAGTGGATCAAGAGTTTGAATTGGCGCTGCCTAAGTTTCAGTGCGAAAAGAATATCTCTGATCAAATCAGAGCGGTACAGTTGGAAGAACGGCAGCATCGGGAATCCGGACGAGAGCTCGCAAGAGGCCCCTATTTGTTGTCGGGATTCGTCCAAAAAATTGCTAAAACGGGTGCATACACAGCGAAGCTTTTAGCTTCGTCGTTATGATGAGGGCGGAAAAGGGTTCGCATCTGTTTATTGCGTCCGACGTCCGACGTCGAGCCAAAAATTGCGTCTTGCCTCCAAAAAACCAAAAAGCTCCGATCTTGCGATCGATGCCTTCGGAATATGGTGCCCAGGAGAGGGCAGTACCAAGCGGTTGCAAAGCATCGCTGTGCGCGCCGGACTGCGACGCTGATCTGTGATCAGCGGCCGGAAGTCCTCATGTTAAGGAGGCCCAAAAACCAAAAAAGCCCCGATCTTGCGATCGAGGCTTTCGGAATATGGTGCCCAGGAGAGGGCAGTACCAAGCGGTTGCAAAGCATCGCTTTGCGCGCGGGACTGCGACGCTGATCTGTGATCAGCGGCCGGAAGTCCTCATGTTAAGGAGGCCCAA
>JAWWBW010000105.1:0-10496 GCA_033720775.1 Oleiphilaceae bacterium
GGTGTCTACGATATTGCCCGTCATCAGCGAGCGCGCATCGGCTTGCTGGCTCGAAATTTTGCGTAATCTGGGGATGAAATAGCGCAATGTGAGTACATACACGAGAAACCAGACCAGCAAAGGGGTCGTCAGGCGCACATCCGAGCTGGCGATGACAGTCATCATGCCTGCAAAGTAGACCGTGACATAGAGCAATACGTCGAGCATTTTCATGACAGATTCGCGCACCGAAAGCGCTGTCTGCATAACTTTCGTCGCGATGCGACCGGCAAATTCGTTTTGGTAGAAAGACAGACTTTGTCCAAGCAGGTAACGGTGTGCCATCCAGCGAATACGCATGGGGTAGTTGCCGAGCAAGGCCTGATGTACCACGCTGGAATGTATAAACACGGTGAGAGGCAGACCCAGCAGTATTAACAGGCCTAGCCACAGAAGCGTATCACCTTCTTCTTGCCAAAGGGTCTCGGGTTGTTTTTGCGCCAGCCAATCAACCAGTTGTCCTAAAAAGCCAAATAGCGTGACTTCCATGATGGCGATGAGCGCTGTTAGCACTGACATGATGATTAAATGGGGCTCGACTCCACGCGTGTAATGCCGGCAAAACTGCCAGAGACCTTGAGGCGGTTGTTGGGGGGCGGAGGCCGGGAACGGTTTGACTAAACTTTCGAAGAAACGAAACATAAAATTCCGTGCAATAAATTGTGAACAGCAAAGAGCGACGCCACTCCAAGTTGATTAGGGTAGTCTATACTTTTCCCTCGAATAGTGAGAGGTTTACCACTTCGGGAGTCGCAATATTTACCGTTTTAACGCAAGTCTTTGCCTAACAAGCGCCCAGTAAGGAGACGCACGATGACAAATGGAGATCACGAAGCCCCAGATCCCTTGGATATGCACAAGCTTAACGAAAGCTTTATGCAAAACACCGATGTCATCAAAACCATTCTCAATGCATTTCGCGATAGTTTTGGTGATTTTGAAGAGCAGTTCCGGCAGGCCGAAGTACAAGGTGACAAAGAATATATGAGCCGTTTAGCACATTCGATCAAGGGTAGTGCCGGCAATATTCGTGCTGGCAAGTTGGCCGATTGTGCCGCTAATCTGGAACAACAGATCCATCAGGCGAATCAGGACCAGATTCACCAGTCATTTGACGAGCTCTTGGAGTCTCTGGACGAACTGAATCATTACATCGACGACTTTACGCGCAAATAAGTCCATTACAGGAATATAGCTAACAGTATGAATACGCGAGTCCAGGAATGGCGCCAACGCCTGTTTGAGTGGTTATTACAGGAGCCGCACCAATATTCGGGGCTTGCCGAAAAGATTATTCGCAGGGCAGCACGCATTCTGTTTGCCGTGATTCGAGACCTGATTAATGGCCAGTTAACTCTACATGCCATGAGTCTGGTATACACCACCATGCTCTCGGTGGTTCCTTTGCTGGCTTTGAGCTTCTCGGTGCTCAAAGCATTCAACGTTCAAGACAAATTCACGCCCATGCTCTATAGCTTTTTCGAACCCATGGGCGAAAAAGGCCTCGAAATCCATAACAATGTGCTCAGCTTCGTTGAGAATATGAAGGTGGGGGTGCTGGGAGCGGTGGGGTTTGTTCTGCTGTTTTATACTGTGGTGTCGCTGGTACAGAAAATCGAACGCGCGTTTAACACCATCTGGTACGCCCCCGAACTGCGTTCGCTAAGCCAACGTTTCAGCAATTATCTCAGTGTCATTCTGGTTGGCCCGGCACTGGTTGTCTCAGCCTTGAGTGTGACCGCCAGCACCATGAATTCACAGCTGGTCAAAAACCTGATCGCCATTGAACCCTTCGGCAGTGTGATTTTTGCGGTCAGTAAGATTATGCCGTTTTTGATGATTATCGGCGCTTTCACCTTCTTCTATGTGCTCATGCCCAATACGCGGGTCAATCTGAAAAGCGCCCTGATGGGCGGCGTAGTTTCTGGCGCATGCTGGCAGGGCACGAGCATGCTGTTTACCAGTTTTGTGGTGAACTCGGCAAAGTATGACGCGATTTATTCGGGTTTCGCCGTTGGTATTCTGTTGTTGATTTGGTTGTATCTCAACTGGTTGATACTACTGATAGGTTCGAGTATTGCTTTCTACCACCAACATGGCAACCACATTACGCGCACCATTGATGTAAAGGCTTCGCCGGATCTGCTCGAAAAAGTGTGGCTCTATATTATGGTGCAAGTCGCACACCGTTACGAAAGCGGACAACGCCCCCTTTCGCAAGAGGAGGTGGAGCAGTTAAATTTTATTCCCGCGATTATGACTCGTGGCATTGTTGATAAGCTCATACGGCATGGTCTACTGATCGTTGCGGGTGATAAATCCGAGGCCCTCGCTCCGGGCCGCTCCACCGATCATATTAAAGTCATGGATATTCTCGATGCATTACGTGCTGACGACTGTCATTTGCTTCACCGTGTTGGAGCGGTAACAGCAGTAGAAAATCTGGTGAACGATCTAAAACAGCATCGCGAGCAAATGCTGGCGGGTAAAACCTTGCGAGATCTGTTGCCCGAGTAACAAAAAGCCAACCAAATCCTTGTCGCATTCTGAGCAGCCTTGGCTACGCTAAAAAATTGACCGGTCGCGGTGTCTGGACCGTATTATTAATTACACGGGGAACTCTTCATGAACTTGCGAAAAGCGACACTCGCTTGTGTCATTGCTGCCTGGTCTGGGCAGTCATTTGCTGGTGGTCCCAGCTTTTTGGATTCGCGTGCGTTTGCGATGGGGGGCGTGGGCGTTGCCTCAGCGCGTCCTGCCGCAGCCAGTTTTTACAATCCTGCCCTACTTGCAGTGAAGCAAAAAGAAAAAAGTGACGGTTTCGGGCTCATTTTGCCTTCTATCTCTGTCGCCGGAACGGATCAGGATGAACTGGTCGATTCCATTGATGATTTTGATGATGATTTTCTCACGCCGTTCGAGAATGCCATTGATGCGATTGAACAGGATATCGATAACCTGCAAAACCCGAACACGACCGGATCACGCGCTGAATTTGATAGCCGCTTGGCCGACCTGAACCAGGAGCTGGTGCGTATTGATGGGCAAAAAGTGTTAGCCGATCTCGGGTTAGGTATTTCGGTTCAGTTTCCCAGTGAAACCCTTGGTATTGGCACCTTTGTTTCGTCGAGCGCCAACATCAGTCTCACGCTAAATTATGAAGATGAACAGTATCTGTCTGTGACGTTGCCGGCACAGGTACAGGATGCCATCGATAACAACGATTCCAGCCGCATCACCTACGACGAAACTGACCCTAACAACAACCTTCAATCCAATGTGCGCGGCGTGGGCATCGCGACCACTCAAGCAGGCGTTACTTTAGCGCGTAATTTTGAAATACAGGGGCGTAACGTCGCGGTTGGGGTATCGCCCAAGGTTGTTGATTTTCGAGTGTTTGATTACACCGCTGACGTGGACGATTTTGAGTCCGACGACATTTCCGATTCCGAAGAAAAAGATACCAGTTTCAATTTTGATGTCGGGGTTGCTTCGTATTTGGATGATCACAACCGTTGGCTAGCGGGTTTTTCGGTGATCAATGTGCTGTCGCAAGAATTGACCACTAACGATACTCAAATACTTGGTCCAACGCCGTTTACTGTTGAGGGGGTTACAATCGAACTGCAGCCCACGGTCACGGCAGGTATTTCATACAGTCGCGATAGTTACATCCTGTCTGCTGACTTGCAGTTGAACAAGCATGACAAGGTAGAAGCGCGTGACCAGAATGGTCAAATGCAGGAATTGTTACCTGCACGCCAGATGATTGGCTTCGGTGCCGAATACGATGCCTTTGAAACCGTACAAATACGCTTGGGTATTCGGGATAACCTGGAGGGAGATCTCGATCCGGTGCTCACGGCAGGGCTGGGCTTATCCGTATTTGGCGCTACCTTTGAGCTGGCCGCTGCCGGCAACGACGATACGATCGGCGCCAGTCTTCAGTTGGGCTCTACTTTCTAGAGGCCAGCCATGTGTTTGCATGGAGTGGGTGGCTTGTCCATCAACTTCATGCAGGCAGCTCTCGTTTTCTTCTTTGAATCGCCATTAAAAATAGTCGATATCGTAAGCACCCTGTATCGATACCTGCCGCTGTGCCGGTTGGCCATGAACTGTTATGTCGCCAGCGCCTTGCAGACGACCTGAGATACGCTGCGTGGCATGCGCCTCGATATCATTGGCACCAAATATTTTCAGGTCCAGCGCTTCACAAATCAGCTCAGACTGGTCGATATCGCCCGCCCCCTGCGCGTCAATGCTGCATTGTTGCACCTTGCCTTTTAGCTTGATATCCGCCGCGCCTCGGACTTCCAGTGCAAAGCGTTTACCGCGGAGTTGAGACAGGTCGAGGTTCGCGCTGGAATGGACGCTGACGCGCTCGAGGTTGCCGCCGCTCAGTGTCAGAACGGGGGTGTCCAAACCTCCCTGATGCTGCCGTTCAATGACTAGCTTTGAGCCGCTTACGTAAGCTTTAATTGCCTTGACGCTCTCGGCACTACCCTGCAATTGCAGGGCGTTGGGCCCTGATGCCTGGTAATGAAACTCCACCGGAGCGCGTATTTCGAGTTCGTTAAACGCGGGCAATGAACGGGATTCTTCAATGTGCCTCAGATTGTGTTGATGAGGGCGATCAAAGCGCTGCTCTTCGAGTACACCCACGTTGCGTTGATTAATATTGCCGAAGGCATCTTCTTCAAAGACACTTTCGGCACCGGTGGTGAGTGCGAATGTTGCACTCATCAGCACACAGACAAGAGCAGCGATCTTTTTCATGCTGACCTCAATATGCCACGATGGTCACGCGACGATGAATGCCGCTGGTGGGAGGTGTGCCTTCAATAAGTTGTGACTCACCTTTGCCTTCGGTTTTGACGCGCTCGGGAGAAAGCTGAAAGTTCTCAACAAAGAAGGCTTTTACTGCACGCGCCCGCGCTTCAGATAATTTGAGGTTGTATTGTTCATCGCCTGAGGCATCGGTATGGCCTTCGAGAGTAAAGTTTAGTGTGGCCAGTTCATTGGATTGCAGCGCCTCGCCAACGGGCGTAAGTTGTGCAACGGCTTCGGGGCTCAATTGGGCCGAGTTCAATTCAAAGTAGACTTCGAGCGATAGAGACTTCGCTGCTGGCACCTGATCACCCTGAAAGGCCGGTTCGGCATCATCTTTATGCAACCGCAAACCGCGTGTCAGTAGCTTGGGTTGCTGCGGCTTAGGGGCCAAGAGATCTATTACCTGTTCTTTGCTCACGGTTTGCTTGCCGAGGTGCACGGTGTCGGTTGAGTCAGCCAGCGTTGGCGCCGTCCAGGCCATACCGGCACCAAGTGCCAGCATGAGGGCGGATCTTCTTAGTTTGTTAAATGTGTGCATGGGCTTCTCCCTTTTCGTTATCGGTTTACACTTTCTTGTAAAGACAGGTGGCGGAGCCGCTTTCAATCAGATAAAGCTGACTAGGCTCGTAGGCGCGCTCCTGATCAAAAATCAGCACCTGCCGCGCGCGTTCCAGACTCCGTTCGTTAACTTGGGTTTCTTCAAACAGCAGTTTGCCTTCTTGCCAGCAGCGCAAATTAGAGCGTGAAAGCGGCATGCTGTTGCGAGGCTCTTCGTGACTCATTTGTTGCGATGCCTCACTGTTTTTTTGCAGTTCTGTACCCGCCTGGCTGGCAGCGCCAATACCCAGTAAGCCGATCATGATGGCTGCAACGCTGCTGGTTTTGATCATTTTGTAGGTGCTTAGCTTCATCGTGCTTCTCCTGCTGCGTTTATTGGGTTTGTACAGCGATTTGTGCTTCGGCCAACGGTCCTTTGGCTGCCTGTTTGAAGCCTTGGCGTACTTCGTCGAGCGAGGCAACATTCAGGGTTTCAAAATCGTAGGTGCGTAATTCCATGGGCAATTCATGATAAATATTGTCTGCACTCGCAAAGCACGAGATGGTTTCAGAACGCCCCTCTTCGTTGGCATAGATGTCGAAAGGCATATTGCCCGGCAATTCCAGCTGACTGCCCGCGCTCAAAAAGTTGTCATTGGCAAAACGATTTGGGAAAAAACGCTGAATCGACCCATCAGCATCGGCGTAATAGCAGTACACATAGGCCGATTGATTGCTGCGGGCGACGATGGAGAGATTTTCTCCTGGCGCGAAGCGATCCTTTCCTGAAGCGGTGCGCAAATCAAGCTCCAGTGCTTGGCTTACCGCTGCACTCTGTTGCGGCTTTGGCGCTTGCTCAGCTTCTGCGATATGGGCCGATGAACCCGTTAACAGAGTTTCAAATGTAGGGTAGTTGACCTTGCCGGTAGCGGTGAGCCCGTGGTTGCGCTGAAAGCTTGCGACGCCCTGTGCAAAGGCAACTTCGGCATCGGCTTCCTGCATAGGATAGTGGCCGCGTGTAATCAACAGAGAGCGCACATAGGGGGTTAATTCATTGTGGGCGCGCATGGCGTAGTACCAGTCTTCCATTTCGCGCACGATGTCGGGAGCGGTATCCGGAATTTCCAGACATTGCCAGTAAGGGACTTTGACCAGACGACCCACCAGCTCAATCGTCGCCAGCTCAATCAGGTTACGCAGCGCCTGCACGGTGGCCTCATTTTTGGCTACCTGAAAGTCGAAACTGATGCCGGTTTTTTTGATGGTGGCATCGGTATCGCCACCCACGCCTGACTTGAATAGCACGACCGCGTTGCTCGAGGTAACGCCGGGAATCACGCTTAAGTCCTGTGTGCTGAGCACGCTGAGATCAATGCCTAGAATCGACCCTGCGGTGCTGGCCGAAGCGCCCAAGCCCCACTTCGAAGCGGCGATGGATCCGCCCACCTGTTCACGTACAACGCTGCTATCGAGCTGCGAAATTGACCCGCGAATATCATATTGGGGAACCACGTTGTAAGGGGTTTGTGAACCCGCCGCGCCCAAAAAAGAAATGAGGTTGCCGGAGTCGTTGCCAAAGGGAATCAGTTTTACGGCACGGCTGCGGCGCGTCATATCCGAAACCGCTGTTATCAGCATGTCTTTGGTACCGGCATTGACCTTGCCGGTCTGATCGGACAGATCTTCGACGAGCATGGAGATATCACGCACGCCATATTCGATCATCATGTTGTCCATGCAACGCAAGCCAGAAGCGAAGTTGGTAATGGACTTGTGTGGCGTAGCCGACGGCCCGGTTTGCAATTTTTTCACTTCCTGGTGCACTGACTCCTGTGTGGCACAGGCGCCAAGCAGCGAGCAGAGTGCTAGGCTGGTGAACAGTTTGGTCAGTTTCATTGTGTATTCCCCGAGCTTTTCAGCTTCTTAGCTTACTGATTTTTGGCTTTTTATCGTTTAACGGTTTGAGCGGCAGTTGCCAGAAAAATTAATCACGTCACCTTTGATTACGGTGATGTTTTCGACCTTGCGACCACCGCCTTGCACATTGCCCACATCGAGCGACCCACATTCACTGCGTCGCTTGCGTGATTCTTCGAGCTCCTCGGGCGTCATTTTTGCCTCGAGCGCCCGCTGTTTGGCGATATTGCGATGCACTTTGGCATTGGAGTCGTCGTCCATAAAATCACCGTCGTAGCCCCAAATATCACTGGCGTGACTGATGCCCGTTGTCAGCAAGGCAAGTAATAGTGCGCTAATGAACTGTTTCATGGTCTCTCCTCCTGGTGTGTATCCATTGTAAAAAAAGCAGGGGCTGGCGCAATGCTGCCTAGCCCCGCAGGGGATTAATCGGTAACAGAACCGATATTCACTTCGTTCTTGTTGGCAATACCTTTGTTGTTTTGGATCACGGCACCCACTTTTACTTTGGTTTTAACGTCGCCACCCACATCGGTACTTTTGCCGGTAACGGAGCCAATATTGGCTTCGTTCTTATTGGCAATGCCTTTGTTGTTTTGCAATATGACGCCTGCCTTCACATCGGCTTTTACGTCTCCCTTTACGTCCGCAGCCTGCACGGAACTGATGCCGGCTAACATGCTTCCGGCAACGAGGCTGATGAGTATTATTTTTTTCATGGTCTTCTCCTAAATGTGTAAATGATCCTCGTCCCAACACTTCCGCTTACGTTGATGTGCCGGAATACTGCCGGTGGGACATTTCCATTAGACGGACAAGTTTGGAAGTTTGAAATACTTTTTTTTTCTAACCCTATTGCCATACATGCATAAAAAGAAAAAAAGCTATAAAAAACAAATGAAAGCGAGTAGATGCTGCTGGAAAAAAAATGGGTGTCGCTGTACATTGGCGCTTCTGGCGCAGGCGGTAACCAAGCGCAACGAGCTCACGATTACAGGAAATACACATGAAGGAGTCAGGCAGTGAGCCAAACTGGGCCGAACTAGTGTTTGCGCCCGAGTTTATGGCCGCTATCAATAAACTTGCCGTTAAACGTTTCGGTCAGGGCAGTCTGGCAGAAGAAGCTGGCACCTACGTGATCGAATACCTGTCGCAGGATGATTGGCAAAAGTGTCAGACGTATCAGGGCAAGTCGCAGCTCAAGACCTTTCTTTATACTCTCAGCAGCAACGCCATTGAAGAATTTTCCCGCAAGCGCTTCGGGCGTCCGCGACCACCCAGTTGGTTGCAGGATCTCGGCGAAAGCTGGATCAAACTCTGGCGTAGTCTTTGTCTGGAGCGTCAACCCTTAGCGGCACTGGTGGACCGTTTTTGTCAGCGTGGGTTTCGCGAGCCGGAAGCCGTGCAGCAGGCCGCACGCGTGATTAAGGCGCGTATCCCAACATGCGGGCAGTCAAATCGTGATACCGAACTGGCTGACGATATCAATCAGTTGAGCGACGTACAGCAAGCGGAGGCCGCGCAGTGTGATAGTGAACAACCTGAATTTGAAAACCCGTTTCACGCAGAGTTGTTTATGATGATCAGTGCCGTCTGTAATGAACATGTATGCAATGACGACTTTAAAGGGGAAGGCAGCGCACGTTTTGATCGTCTCGCCAACACCCAGCAAAGCAAACTCGACAAACTGAAGCAAGCGCTAACGCTGAAGGACCAAGAAAAAATCATGTTGCGTATGATTTATGTTGAGGGATTAAGCAAGTCCGCAACGTCTAAGGCGCTTGGGCTACCGGCACATCAGGCTGGGCGTATCGTGAATGAAGCGATGACTCGCATTGGCGAGGCGTTACGGCAGTGCGGTTTGGAACTCGATGCTTTATTGCCTCAGACATGATGACATTTTTTGAGGCGAGGCCCGCGCGATGCAGCAAACCCCGAGCTTTCGTTTTTTCACGTTCAATGGGTCGGATCTGTCCTTCTAATCAGGATACGAGTAGTTGCGTAATTGGAGCAAAACCATGACCAGTCATAAAGATCAGGCTCAAGACACCGCCAAGGCCATGCTGGCTTTAGGTATGAGTCGCGAACAAGGCGAATTTCGTGTGCCTAGTAATGAGGAACTGGCAATGCTGCTGGATCCTCAAAGCAAGGAACAACTGGACGCCACTCGTCGCGCCCAGATTATGGACGCCATTGCGAATGATCCTGATACCTTTTCACGCTGGATGGCTGCGGTAGAGACAGCTGAAACATTGGAGATTGGTCACTTCGCCACCGATGTTGTGATGGCGTCTCAAAAACAGACGGACAACGAGCCGGCTTTGATTTCACGCCTATTGAACTTTGTTTCTGATCACTTGAAGGCTGTGTTGGCAACCGGTGGTGCGACCGCCATGGCAATGGGATTGGCGATCGTTTTTCTTGTGCCTACCGGCATGGATTCGCAGGTATCGCGCCTTTACGATGATTACGGTAGTACTTGGGCGAGCAAGCCCGAAATCATTGACGTCATTCGCGGCGGTGAACAAGACAGCAGTGCGCTGTCTGCACCAGATCAACGTTTACAGCAAGGGGTTGCGGCAGGATTAAAGCGACTGGGTGAGGGCTTTGACATTCGCAATCTCAATATCACAAGCCGAACGGACGTGAGTGAACTCGCGCCATCATTGAGCGAGAGCCTGTTTGCTTTGGGGCAAATCGCAGCGATGAGTCATTTCAAGTGTAGTCTCGGCGCCGCAGATGCTTACTATGCCGAGAGTTGGAAGTTAATAAACGAACTTGCACCGGCGATTCGAACAGCCGATGATGAAACGTCCAAAGCCATTTCCAAAGTGCTGGATCGACAGGGCAAAGCCGAAACCCAGGTTTGTAGGGTAGGTAAGCTGGTAATTAGTCGCGTGACACGATAGCGCGGGTCAGAAAGTCTGGGCCTGGCGTGTGGGTCGAAATGCATTTCGACGCGGGGTTGGCCTAGGCTTCGAGGTTCGATTTGTTGGAATAAATCCCATACCTACAGTCCCCATGCCTTGACAGAAAGGGACCTTTTAACAAAATCTTTTCCAGCGTCCAGCGTCCAGCGTCCAGCGTCCAGCGTCCAGCGTCCAGCGTCCAGCGTCCAGCGTCCTAGCCTAAAAACTGTTCCCGAAGATTGCGAATAATGGCGACGACATCAC
>JAWWBW010000106.1:0-10494 GCA_033720775.1 Oleiphilaceae bacterium
CCGAGATCAAATGGCGCGCGCCATCGCGGCAGATGATGATTTCTGCGATTACACAAACCGAAACTTTGTCGTGAGCAAAGGCCCGGACGAAAACAATATTGAGGAACAGCTGTTCGTAGAGTTCAGTCTCTCCTACAGTCCCTTCACGCGCATCGTGCAGCAAGCCGTGTTGGCGACGCGTACACAAGAGGCTCTGCTTAGCTCACAAGAGCGTGCAACAGCGCCTTTTGTTGGTTTCTGGCAGGCGAGTCCAGAGTCTTTTACTGCCGAGGGCTATACACCGCCTATTCTTCGCCAGGCCATCATGAACAATACGGATGAAACCGAAATCTTTAATCTGGATGACGGTTTTGACACGAGACTGGGGGTGATGGAATTTATCATCAAAGATCAAGTGTGCTACCCCAATGATGATGCAGAAAAACCTGGCGACCTACAGGCCTGTGACGACGGCGTTCAAACTCGGTCCGTTCAGAAAAATGAATGTACCGGCGACCCTGAAGATGATGCGGACGAAGGTGAGACAAATAAAATCGCCTACAACAGCTTCAACGTCAACAGCAGCAACGACGATGTAAAACGCGTAAGAGTCGAAACCGATTATGTCGCACAGCAAGTGCGCATCTATTTTTCGCCATATATTGAGGCGATCGAAAATCCCCACAAGGAAGATGGTGAACCAGACGTTATTTATGACCCAACTGACTGTGAGAAACAGGCTGTTTTTGATGAACTGGTTGAAGCAAACGGCGGAGATAGAACAGGTATTTCGTTACCTGTAGTGGGAGACACAAACTACGACATTACCTTTACAGGCGACGACGACAATCTTCAGGAAGTGGAACCTACCCCAGCCATTGTATATCAGGGTCAGCTACTGACAGAGCGTCAGACTGAGTTATAAGGCCCAAGCGCCAAGTATTCATTTGGCGCGCCACATTGGCTGGTGCCCGCAGCCCAAATGATTGTTGATCATGCCAATCAATTGCTTGTTGCGGGTAATACTTTCCGTTAATTCCGTAATTGCACGCAAGTCTGGCTGCGGGCTGGACCGTAGACGTGCCAGCTTCGCTTTCGCCACTGACACTTCGCCTTCCAAACGTTCTTTCTGAGCAATCAAGGTATTCATACAACGCCTCTTTTGAATTCGCTCAGACCAGTATAGAAAGCCTCAAAAAGTACACCTGCCAAACAGTTAACAGAATGGCGTAAGCCTCTGTAACGCTGTGTGTCTATGTTTTGATCAGCGCAACGCTGCGTTACCAAGTTTCATTTTGGTTTGGATCGTCTCTGCTATGCTTAAGGTACTTCTCATTCAATTTGTATTGCGGAAAAAGTGACAGGAGTGCGACCGTGTCAAAACCATCCATTGCCAATGTCATCAATGAGTTTATGGCTTTTATCGAGCTGCTGGATGATGCTTATTGGGAGGCATCATCTATAGAACACAAAGACTTTATTTACGATATCAGCAGTATTTTCTCGCAGGAAATCGCCGAGATTAACAAGCTCAGCATTCAGGATCACCACTATGCCTACGAGTTCATTACTGAGGGCATTCGGCGTATCGGCCCCAAGATCGCCGAGCTAGAAACAAGAAAAATTGAGATTTTAAGAAGAACCAGTACGCTCACGGACATGCGCGAGGTGCTATCCAATATTCAGGCGATACTCGAATCACAAAGCGAGGGACTGGGCAATGACTAATGCCCAGTCTGCTCGGACAAGGCCTCTTACATAGTCAGAAAGAATGGGCGTGTATAGTGATCGACCAACAAGGCGATAAATAACAGCATTAAATAGGTGATAGAAAATTTGAATGTTTTGATAGCCGCATGCTTGTGGCTATTACGCAACATCCTGACTCCCCACTGCAAAAACCTCCCACCCAGCAACAGTGCCGACATGAGATAAATCTCGCCGCACATTCCCGTCAGGTAAGGAAAGATCGATATAGCAATAAGAATAATGGTGTAGAGAATAATGTGTAACTTGGTGAAGTGTTCACCATGCGTAACAGGTAGCATTGGTATACCCACTTGCGCATATTCCTCTTTGCGGTGAATCGCCAAAGCCCAAAAGTGTGGAGGCGTCCAGGCAAAAATGATTAACACCAGAAGCAAAGCATTCGGATCAATATGGCCGGTACTGGCCGTCCAGCCTAACAAGGGGGGCGCCGCACCAGCTAGCCCGCCAATCACGATGTTCTGAGGTGTCGCTCGCTTAAGCCATAACGTATAAACCAATGCGTAGCCTACCAATGAGCCCAAGGTTAACCAGGCCGTCAGCGCATTCACCCATATCATTAATATCGCCATGCCCAAGATGCCCAGCATGGCAGCAAATACCAAAGCATGTTGCGCGTCGACCTTACCCTGCGCGATGGGGCGATTGCGCGTTCGCGCCATATGAATATCGATACGTCGATCAACCACGTGATTAATGGCTGCCGCGGAACCTGCCATGAGCGCAATACCAAGATTCCCTAGAATTAGCGCTTGCCATGACGGCAAGGCATAGGTTGCCAACAACATTCCGATCACAGAAGTGAGCAACATCAGGGCAACGACTTTTGGCTTACAAAGCTCCAGATAGTCGCGCCAGGTGGGTAATTCCGATTTATACGGCAGGCTGTGTACTTTCATGTGCGACCTCTCTGTTTTTATTGTATGGAACGCGTTGCAAGTGGAAGCGAAGGTTGACCATAGCCAGAAGCAGCATGGCACCCACTGCATTATGCGCGACAGCTATCTCCAAGGGCACCAACCAGATCACATTACTAATACCCAGAACCAGCTGTAGCACAAGAATACCTAGCATCGTATTCGCGGCACCCCGTAAAACGCTGGATGCAGTCCGTCTGTTGAGCCATAAATACAGACCCACCAAATAGGCAGTGAGTACCAGTGCGCCGATGCGATGTACCATCTGAATCGCTACGCGCGATTCGTTATCAAACAACCCACCCAGATAGTTCGGCCCAATGGTCTGAGTGAAATTGAAACCTCCTCCCATATCCATATCGGGCCACCATTGCCCCTGGCAGGTAGGAAAGCTATCGCCACAAGCCAGCGCGGCATAATTCGCTGCAGTCCATGCCCCCAAAAATATCTGCGCTACCACGAGACCTAAACCGAGACTAACCCAACGCTTGGCGCTACCAATTTGGGTACTAAGCCCCACATCAGATAAAGGACTATTGTGACGCTGCCGCTGCACCAGCAGAAACAACAAAGACAGGGTTGCGAAGCCTCCCAGCAAGTGCGCCGAAACAACTTGCGGCCACAGTTTTAACGTAACCGTCCACATACCGAACAGCCCCTGACAAACCACCAGCACCAATAACCCCACTGAATGTCCCACCGGTAATTGCGCGCTCTCCGTTTCGCGACGGGATTTTATTGCTAGCACGGTAAGCCCTATGATCAGTAGACCCAAAGTAGAAGCAAAGTAGCGATGAATCATTTCAGGCCAGCCTTTTTCTACCTCTACCGGCGCTTCCGGAAATCGTGCTTCGGCAATAGCGATCTGCTCAGGCGTTTGAGGAACGGTTAAGAAGCCATAACACCCAGGCCAGTCAGGACACCCCAAGCCAGCATCCACCAATCGCGTCCATGCCCCTAACATTACGACGACAACTGCAAAGACACAGGAAAAAAGCGATAAACGAAAGAACCATTTTTGCCTCATGGTTGAACCCTATCCGATCTTGGATAACTTAAGCAGACGCTTGAGATCATCCATTATGTCGTAACCGTCATGCTTCTCGGTATACTGCAGAATCACGTTACCCAATGGATCCACAACCCACACTTGCCACTGCTCCGTGCGCGCTTGGGCTGCTCCTACTTGGGCAGTTTGATGCTGAAAGGCCGAGAGTTTTGCAGCATCTGCGGGCAAAATCACCAGTTCAGGATACTGCTCAGCCAGAGTATTTAGCGAGGCAACTGGCAACTGGCTGACCAGTAAACGACGAATGCGCTCAGCTTCACGCCCCATCGCAATATTCACCTGACGCACTTCGTGTAAGAGCTGCATGCATTGTTCAGCGCACTGCGCGCCGCCGGTCACCATCAGCGACCATTTATCACTCTGTGCGTTTTCTTGGGGCAAAGCCGCAATGTTTTGTAAATCCAGCAAATTGAGTTCAACCGGGGGCCATAATAGATTGCCTTTGTTGGTGCGGTTATCCGGTATCGCCCAGCCACCAAAGTACATCGCCAATGCCAAAAAAAGCGGCAACAGTGCCACCGCAAAAATGCCGAGTAATTTAAGCCGATTGCGCTTAATTTGTTTGCTATCCATGGGAATACTCTGCGTGGTACTGCTCATGCTACTTGCCTCTTACATGCATTGATTATTGTTATGCCGTCTCTGTCTGCGTCTGCGCTCTCAACTCTTTACGGTGCTTTATGATCGCCCAAATCATTAGCAACAATAGCGCCCCCGACATTGCAAACCACTGCACCGCGTAACCTTTGTGCTTATTGGCATCGCTCATTAATGGTGGCCAATCCAGACGGTAAGCTCCGGCACCACCTTGATCGCTGAGGCGAAATTCTGCGCGCACCAGCATAGCCCCTGGAATCTCCGCTTCTATTGCGTCCCACACGACACGCTGAATACGCCTAATATCGGGTTGCATTACTTCTTGTTGTAGGTCCTTCAGAACCGGGATCGAGCCATCAGGGCGATAAAAGTAACCATGTAAATTTTGCTGCACCGTCACGTGCTCAATATCAGGTAATTGATGTCGATACGGGGCTGCCGGTACCCAGCCGCGATTCACCAATACCCAGTTATCGCCGTCTAATTTAAAAGCGCTCAACACTTCATAGCCGATGCGACCGCCCCGCATGCGATTGTCGAGCAAGTAATGCTGCTCGTGATAGTGACCCTGCAATCTATACGGGGTAAACAGTTTAGGAACGTCGACTTCGCTCAGCGGTTTGGGCGCTTGCGACATGCTGCGTGAAAGCTCAAGGGAACGCGCTTGTTTATATTCCGCACGCTCCAGTTGCCAACACCCAAGCATAAATGTGAGGGGCAAAAAGAAGGCGCTGAACAACCACAACTTCCACACAAAGCCTGACCCCAACAGTCGTTTATTTTGTATATTCACAGGCGCATCGATACACTGCAGCAAGTGAAACGAAAGCCCCTTGAAATCAATTAACAGGAGACCACCATGCTGATCAAGGCACTGATTGTTATTCTACTGATTGCGATTCTAATCAGCCTTTTCAGCGGTCTGGTCTTTCTTGTCAAAGACGATAGTAAGAGTAAACGCGTGGCAAATTCTTTGGCCGTTCGCGTTAGTCTCGCAATCGTCCTGGTTGTGCTTATTTACATTGGTGTCGAAACTGGCGAACTAAAAATGAATCCATCGCCGATTCCGGGTTTTTAAACCTGCAAGCACGCCTTACAGGATATAAACAAACACAAACAGTCCGACCCACACCACATCTACAAAGTGCCAGTACCAGCAGGTGGCTTCGAAACCAAAGTGGTTATCTTTGTCAAAGTGGCCCTTGCGAATACGGAAAAACATGATGATGAGCATCAATGTACCAAGTGTTACATGAGCTCCGTGGAATCCAGTAAGCAAGAAGAAAGTGGTGCCATAGATACCCGATTGGAGGGTTAAATCCATGGTTTGATAGGCTTCTACATATTCTTCACCCTGGAAGTACAGGAACACCAGACCCAACGCGATAGTCGCAATCATCCAGGCTGTCAGAGCCTGTCGCTTGCCGTCTTTTAATGCATGATGCGCAAAAGTCACCGTCACACTTGAGGTGACCAGCAATAGGGTATTAATGAATGGCAAATGCCAAGGATCAATGACGGCTTTCGGGCCGGGAAACAAGTTGGGATCAGGATTGGTTAATAGAGGCCAGGTGGCTTCGAATTCAGGCCAAAGCAGCTCTCCGGTGGAGGCATTATGACCGTCACCACCCAACCAGGGCACAGCCAGCACACGAACATAAAACAGCGCGCCAAAAAACGCCGCAAAAAACATAACCTCAGAAAAAATGAACCAACTCATTCCCCAACGAAAGGAGCGATCCATCTGAGGGCTATACATACCTGCCCGGCTTTCATGAATGACATGTCCGAACCAACCAAATAGCATGTAAGCCATGATCAGCGCTCCAGACATAAACATTAACCAGGGCATGAAGGTGCTATCGCCGGCAGAGCTTGCATTCATCACTGCCCCGGCGCCAACGAGAGTAAGGAATAAACCTACCGTCGCGACAATGGGCCAGCGACTCTGAGCCGGCACGTAGTAAGAGGATTCTGCACTCATAATTGACTCCTGTTGATAGTTGGCCCCCAGCTACAACCAGGTGTACCAAACATTGTTATTCTTTTATCGCGCAGCCAGTACTGCAGCTTGCGAGTCGTCAGTGTCCAGTTTGGCACTACCCTTGAGCATTGCCGTTTGATCAAACAGGGTGTAGGACAAAGTTAAGACAGGCACATCCTCGGGCAACGCCGTGTCCACGACAAAAATAAGAGGCATGTTTATGTCTTCTTTGGGGCCCAGTTCCTGCTGGTTAAAGCAAAAACACTCTGTTTTATGAAAGTAATCTGTCCCGCGCGAAGGAGAAAGGCTAGGCACAGCCTGCGCGATCATCTTCTGATTTGTGGGATTCCGGGCATAAAAATCGACCTTAACCATTTCACCGGGGTGCACTTTCATTTCGTGCACAAGCGGACGGAATTCCCAAGGCATTTCTTCGTTGTTGGAAGTGGTGAACTGCACACGCACTTGACGGCTCTCGTCCACTTCCATCGGCTTATCCGCCATTTCGTAGCGCCCCCCTGTCTTGCCATTCAATCCTGTAATGTCACAAAACACGTCATACAGGGGAACCATGGCAAAACCAAAAGCGAACATCGCCATCACTGCAAACAGCGATTTGAGTACGGTACGGCGGTGTTTCACTTCGGTAGACACAGCAGTTACACCTCTCGTTAGCGTACTTCAGGCGGTGTAGAGAAAGTATGGTAAGGCGCCGGTGATGGAATCGTCCACTCGAGCCCTTCTGCCCCTTCCCAAACCTGATCCGTCGCCTTCTCACCACTCTTGATTGCTTTGATTACCAGATAGAGGAAGAGCAACTGGGTAAACCCGAAGATGAAGGCGCCCACCGAAGAAATGCTGTTAAAGTCGGCAAACTGCAGCGCGTAATCAGGAATACGACGCGGCATCCCAGCGAGCCCAAGGAAGTGCATGGGGAAGAAAGCCAGATTCATGCCTACGAATGACAGCCAAAAGTGCCACTTTGCCAACGCTTCGTCGTACATGTTGCCGCACCACTTAGGCAGCCAGTAGTACACGGCGGCAAAGATACCGAAAATAGCGCCGGGCACTAGCACATAGTGGAAGTGGGCGACCACAAAATAAGTGTCGTGGTACTGGAAGTCAGATGGCGCAATCGCCAGCATCAGCCCCGAGAATCCACCAATGGTAAACAGAATCACAAAGGCCACCGAAAATAGCATGGGAGCCTCAAAGGTTAAGGAGCCTTTGAACATGGTGGCGATCCAGTTAAATACTTTCACACCCGTGGGCACCGCAATCAGCATGGTGGCATACATGAAGAAAAGCTCTCCAAACAGCGGCATGCCGACTGTAAACATGTGGTGGGCCCATACGATAAACGACAGGATGGCAATCGACGCCACGGCATACACCATCGAGTGATAACCAAATAGCGGCTTGCGACTAAAGGTGGGAATAATCTGTGATACCACACCAAACGCCGGCAAAATCATGATGTACACCTCTGGATGCCCAAAGAACCAGAAAATGTGCTGGAACAGAACAGGGTCACCACCACCAGCGGCATTGAAGAAGCTCGTACCAAAATGCACATCCATCAGCATCATGGTGACGACACCCGCGAGCACCGGCATTACAGCGATCAGCAGGAAGGCTGTAATGAGCCAGGTCCATACGAACAGCGGCATTTTCATCAGGGTCATACCGGGAGCGCGCATGTTAAGGATGGTCGCGATGACGTTAATGGCGCCCATAATCGACGACACCCCCATCATGTGTACGCCAAAGATAAAGTAAGTCACCGTATCCGGCGCGTAGGTTGTCGACAATGGCGCGTAGAAGGTCCAGCCAAAGTTCGGTGCGCCCCCTTCCATAAACAGGGTGCTGAGCAGCAGACCAAAAGCAAAGGGAAGAATCCAGAAGCTCCAGTTATTCATGCGAGGCAGCGCCATATCCGGGGCACCAATCATCATCGGAATCAGCCAGTTGGCGAGACCAACAAACGCGGGCATGACCGCCCCGAAAACCATAATCAGACCATGCATGGTCGTCATCTGATTGAAGAACTCCGGCTCGACGAGCTGCAGGCCGGGCTGGAACAGTTCAGCCCGAATGGTAAGGGCCATACAGCCCCCAACCAAAAACATGGCAAAACTGAACCACAAATACATGCTTCCGATATCTTTGTGGTTCGTCGTAAACAACCAGCGAGCAATGCCTTTGGCAGGGCCGTGATGCTCATGATCGTCGTGGTGTTGCTTGGGGGTATCGATTACCGCACTCATGAGCTTCTCCTACTTATTCTTAAAATCGACGATATCTTTGGCGGAAACATTATCGCCAGTGTCATTGCCCCAAGCGTTGCGCTCGTAGGTAATCACCGCAGCCATATCGACATCGCTCAACTGATTGCCGTATGCCTGCATAGCCGTGCCGGGCACCCCGTTCACGACCACTTCGATATGCTTCTCAATATCACCCACCGCAATGGCACTGCCTTTAAGAGCAGGGAAGGAAGGCGGTATACCTGCACCGTTAGCCTGGTGACATGCGGCACAATTGGTGTTGTATACCTTCTCGCCACGCTCCATTTGTTCTTCAAGCGTAAACGTCAGTTTTGCCAACTCGGCTTCAGCCTTGGCCTGCTCCTGCTTGGCCAACAGCCAGGCGTCGTACTCGTCCTGCTCCACCGCTCGCACTACAACAGGCATAAAGCCGTGGTCCTTGCCGCATAACTCGGTACATTGACCACGGTAGATACCCGGCTCATTGATACGTGTCCAGGATTCATTGATAAACCCGGGTATGGCATCTTTTTTCACCGCAAATTCGGGCACCCACCAGGAGTGAATAACATCGTTAGCGGTGATCAAAAACCGGATTTTCTTATTGATGGGCACCACCAGCTCGTTATCGACTTCTAGCAGGTAGTGTTCATTTTTGGCGGCTTTGTTATAGATTTCGTCTTTGGGTGTGGACATATTGCTGAAAAAGTCGACACCGGTACCCAAATACTCATAGCGCCACTTCCACTGATAGCCCGTCACCTTGATATCCACCTCGGAGTCGGAGGTGTCATACATTTCGATCAGGGTGGTGGTAGCGGGTGCGGCCATGGCGACCAGAATGAGCACAGGAATGATGGTCCAAATGATCTCGACAGTCGTACTCTCATGGAACTTGGCTGCGACTGCGCCCTTGCTTTTACGGTGCTTGAAAATCGAGTAGAACATGACGCCGAACACCACGACACCAATCACCACACAGATCCAGAAAATGGTCATGTGCAGGTCATACACGGACTGGCTAACGTCTGTGACCCCTCGGGTCATATTTAAACCATACTCAGCACTAGCAGGCGTTGCCCAGAGGACAGGCAACAGCGATACCAGCGCCCATTGGAACAGGCGTGATCGCATACGGGTCTCCATCGATTGTTATTGTTGTTCCCGTGTGAGCTTCTGATTTTTAGGACGTTATTCTTTCTGTTTACTACGATACTGCTTTTTAGAAGCTCAAGTAACAGAAACGCTCGGTTTTTATTAGAAAATAAGTATAGTCGCGTCGTTTTTATAGAAGCAATGACCATCTCTATTCTAATATGGAATAGATGGGGCACCGCACAGACCTAATCGGTATAACGCTTACTTTTTTGGTGGCTGAATGATTTTAATTGCTTGCGTTTGACCCTCTGGCGATACCGACTCATCGTGATTGACCCGCGTATCGAGTTCCTTCACAGCCACTTGCGCCACCTGCTTCTCTTCAAAACCACAACTCACACATTCGCGAATCTGATCCCCATCACGCTCGAAGGTGACCAACCGATCCATTTCTCCACAGCGAGGGCACACAGCCCCCGCAATAAAACGCTTGGTCATGCGGCCTCCCCGACGATGCCGGAATGGCGCAACAAGGCCTCAACGCTTGGCGCCCTGCCCCGAAAGGCCTTGAACATTTCCATGGCATCCCGAGCGCCGCCAACCTCGAGAATTTCCCGACGAAAGTCCTCGCCCACTTGCTGATTGAAGATACCTTCTTCTTCAAAGCGCGAGAACGCGTCAGCTGCCAGTACTTCTGCCCACTTGTAGCTGTAGTAGCCTGCCGCGTAGCCACCTGCAAAAATATGACTAAACGATTGCGCCACTCGGGAATAGGCAGGCGGTCGTTTAACCGACACCTTATCTCGTACGCGCTCA
>JAWWBW010000107.1:0-10350 GCA_033720775.1 Oleiphilaceae bacterium
CCGCAAACTTTTTGCCGAACAAAGATAGTTTCATGTCTTCTCCTTACGATCCGATGCTGTCTTGATAAAGTGGCTTATCGTCTTGGCGACCCACGCAGCGTCCAAAGGTTTATCCAGAGTATTAAGCGCTTCTTGGTACTGCCCTGGAGCATAACGGTCCTGCCTGAGCGTCATTAGCCGACGGCTGTAGTCTACCGTAAACTCCGGATGCCCCTGAAAAGCCAGCACCCTTTGGGGTATGAGATAGGCCGCATTGGGGCAAAAGTCGTTGCCATAAAGGCGCTGTGCTCCAGGCGGCAAACTAATTACCTGATCCTGATGGCTGTATAACAAACACAGTTTTTTCGGTGCTTCAGGATACCACTGCATAGCGTCTTGAGTGGCCTCGCAATCGTAGGCGCCCAAGCCCCAACCCTTGTCGGATTTTGCGGCTTCCCCGCCTAAAGAATGCGCCAACATTTGGTGGCCAAAACACACACCCACCAACGCGATGCCTTGCTCGTATGCGCGCCGAATAAAGTCGTGTAACGGTGCGAGCCATGGATCGTTATCGTATACACCGGTTTTACTGCCGGTAACCAAGTAAGCATCACACTCTGCGACAACCTCCGGAAACTCACCCAACAAAACGTTATAGCGTCGAATGGAGAGAGGCTCGCAATGCGGCCGCAATAACTGCGTAAACATATGTGCATAATGCTTGTAATCGGGCTTTAATTCGGGCGCGAGTTCATCGCAATCGAGAATACCGAGAACCGTCATAAACTTCTTTTATTCCAATGATTGAATTAAATCTTGGCAAACCAAGACCCTTAAACTTGTAGACCTATCTGGCTTAACGCACACTTTGGGAACTCAATCGAGTGCATTAACAAGGAGACTACCATGCACCAGATTTACCGCACCTTCATCGTTGCTGCATTACTCATTTTCTTTCCCTTGTCACTACCAGCATCCACGCTAAATAACCCATCGCCAGCACTGATCAGTGTCAGCGCCGAGGGCAGCGCAAAGGCCCAGCCTGATCAGGCCGAACTATTGCTTCACTTTTCCCATGAGGCACTCGAGGTTGAGGATGCGCGCAAAACCGTCGACCAACACGTGAGAAAAACACTCAAAATGCTTGAGGACTTTGACCTGACCAGTGGCAGTCTCGATAGCAGTCAAACACACATCCAACCTCAATATACTTACCATCAGGGGCAACGCACGTTTCGCGCCTATCAGGTGACTCGCAACGTGCGGTTTGTGCTGGGTAATCTGGATCAGCTCGAAGAACTCATTCAGAAAATTTCACGACTCGACATTTCCCGCTTGCAACACGTGCAAATGGGACTCAGCAATCCGGGACTAGTCAAACAGGAAGCACTGGATCAGGCGATTCAACGCTCCAAACTGTTAGCGCAACACATTGCCGAACAGTATGACGCCAAACTCGGCAAGGTACATAGCGTTCGCTACCACGCACAGGGAGCACAGGCTCCCCGCCCCATGATGTCGATGCGCGCCGAGATGGCGACTGATTCCGCGCCTAGTTACGAACAACAGGACCTTGAATTTACCGCTCATATCGAGGTTAGCTTTACTTTGGACTAAGTGCCCTCTCTCGCTCCGACGGTCCGGCAGAAAATCGCTTGCGCTGAAGGAGCGACCAACCCAATCGATAGTAAAATACCAGACCCAGCAAGACTAGCGCACTCCCCGTAATCACGTGCATCGTGATCACCTCGCCATTCAATAAATGCCCAAGATACAGCGCAATCACCGGCGTCATCAGGGTCACCATAGTGACCGCCGTTGCCCCCCTGTCTTTCACTACAAAAAAGTAGCAGGCAAACCCCAAGAGAGAGCCAAAAATGGCGAGATACAACACCGCCCAAGGTGAACGACTACTCCAATCCAGTTGCGGCCACTGTCCATCCAGTACCATCCAGCTCAACGTAAACATGGGTATGCTCGCTATTAGACTACCGACCGTAATACTCAATGGATGCGCCACAAACGTTTGCTTTTGCACCAGCACGCCACTCAACCCATACAGTGTAACGGCGGCCAATAACAGCACCACGCCTTTCCAGCCCTCTTCCTGGAGTACGAGGTCATCCATACAAATCACAACCAGGCCCAGAAATGACAGTAAAAACGCGATCCAGCGCCAGGTATCAAAGTCCCCCTGCCCCAACAAACGTGCAGCAAACAGATTAGATGTTACGGGCGCTAGCGCAAACAAAATAGAGATCCAGCCCGAAGGAATATACTGAGCGCCAAAATAGGTACAACTCATCGCACCAAAAATACCAAGCGTGGAATAGGCGTATGTGCGCAAGGCCGGTTTATCCCAGCGCAACGGGATTCGCCACAGTTTAAGCAGCACCCATCCTAGCATCGCGGCCACCGCCATGCGCAGCAATACCGCCGCGGCGGGGTGAATGGTTTGGTTGCTCCAGGCAATACCCAGAGGAGTTGTCGACCAGATCAAAACGATGGTGGCGAACGCTGCCGAACTTTTCATTGCACTTTTCCTTGTTTGCACAGTGCCACAGGCACACGGTACCAACTCTGCATTGAACGTAGCGGGGACAGGAAAAGACGACCAAGCCACCGCAGAATTCGATGGCTTGAGAAGGAGAGTTAGACTAAGAGGGTTTTCTCAAACCACCAAGGTGCGCAATAAGCACACGAGCGCGCATCGCCCACGGCTTGCGGAGGGCAAGCATGGCAATCACTAACTTGATGTGAGAAAAAATTCGCTTAGTCATGGGAGGATAATGCCGTTGGCACATCCATGCTGTCAACAAAAAATAATCATTTGGTCAAATTAAGATTGTTCGGCCGCAAGCTGGTGCTGTGACATAACGGTTTCCCAGCGCGGCGTAGACTCTGCCACGTAGCTACCGGTAAATTGTGTTTCCAATCCAGCCTCGCTGTTATACCAACGAACACAGCGGTATTCCGGTTCAGGCCCCATATCGAACCAGTGTTTAATGCCTTTTGGAATCACAATAAAATCACCGGGACCACACTGCAGAATGTGTATACGCGCATTCACGTGAATGTAAAACAATGCGCGGCCGCTCAGGAACCAACGCACTTCATCATCGCTATGCGTGTGCTCGGAAAGAAACTGATCACGAATGGAAATGACGGCAAAATCGGATGGCCGTAGGGTGACGCAATCGGCGCAGGCGTAGCCAAGCTGCTGCTTAATTGCCGAGATTTCTTGGGCAAATAAGCTCTCTGTCTGAACGTTGTCGAGTCCGTCCAGTTCTTTATTCACCGGCTTATGCTCAAAGCGCACACCATCCTCTGCAAGATGGCCTGCCACATCGGCAAAGTCCGAAGACACCAGATAGGGTTTACGCATATTGAACTGACTGTATAAAGTAAGTTGGCTCAAATCGTTTCCCTGTGGTCTACCCCTGTTTCATACAAAAGCACCGCCGCGTTGAAGCTCTGGGGCTCCTCGCGCGACATATCCCTATTATTGTTGCAGAGATTGCTTGTTCCGCCAGCAGATTAGGGGCAAGACCCAATACATTTGACAATATTTAACCAAGTAGCCGACTTAATGTGACGTGGCGCAAACTGTGTTAACGCTTACGGAGGTGGATAACAATCGCGATCGCGACTGTATCAATTTCGCGGCTACGGCTACCGCAATTTCAGGCGGCGTTTTGCTGCCAATATCAACGCCAATGGGCGCATCTAGTTTGCTTAAAGCCTCACGTGACAAACCAAGCGCAAGTAGGCGTTCTTTGCGCTTCTCACTAGTACGTGCCGAGCCCATGGCCCCCACATAAAACGCGGGGCTTTGTAAGGCGGCAACTAAACCCATATCGTCCACTCTGGGATCATGGGACAAGGCAACAACAGCACAATACGGATCAAAAAATTCACGCTCGATCAGATCATCAGGCAAGCAGTGTCGCAAATCAGAATGGGGGTATTCCGCACGCCAACGGTCAGCGTGTGTTTGTCGCGGCTCACAAAGGGTGACGGAAAAATCCAGAGCCTGAGCCAGCTCCGCCAAATAAGCACTTACCTCACCACAACCCAGAATCAATAAACGCTCGCCAGCACCTAATACCACCGCGAGTAACTCATCCTGAATATCGACTGTTAAGCGCTGCTTGCTCGGCGCTATTTGGGCATTACCAGTGTTTAGACACAATGTTCTAACCACACGTTGTCTTGCGTGCAACGCCTGAGACAAACGCTCAAAATGCCCGCTTGACTCGACGCCCTTCAAACACTCCAGCACAATGCGCAAGCGACCACCGCAAGGAAGCTGCAGGCGAGCCTGCTCTGCCGCATTACCGCCATAAAGGCGTAACTCTGGCAAAGCAGACATTGGAGCTGTCGCCAACTCCGCGAGCAGATCATCTTCGATACAGCCACCAGATAAAGAGCCCGCGACCGAATTAAGAGCCGGACAAAAGGCGAACAGACTTCCGGCCGGTCGTGGTGACGCGCCCCAGGTTTCTACGATGGTGGCGAGCCATACGTATTCACCTTCGGCCAGCCAGTTTGCTACCGCTCGAACGACCTGTTCGTTGGTACCTTGCACGACCTTATATTCAACCTAATACAAATGGCATGCTGCGCAAGCGCTTACCGGTTGCCTGATAAAGAGCCTGTGCCATCGCTGGAGCCAGTGGCGGTAAGCCTGGCTCGCCGACACCGGTTGGAGTTTCGTTACTGTCGATAATAATGGTTTGAATCTCTGGCGACTCGTTCATGCGCAACAAGGGGTAATCGTGAAAATTACTCTGTTGCACTTGGCCATCCTCAATCGTTATCTCTCCGTACAGTGCCGCCGTAAGCCCGTAAATAATGCCGCTTTCCATTTGCATGGTGACAATATCGGGGTTCACCACGGTGCCACAATCTACGGCGCAAACTACCTTGTGCACTTTAATCTGTTTGTTCTGCACGCTGAGTTCAACCAACTGCGCGACATAAGTGCCAAATGACTTGTGCGCGGCAATGCCCTGGAACACGCCTTCGGGAAGCGCTCTTCCCCACTGCCCCTCTTTGGCTGCCTGATCAAGCACCGCCAGTAATCGTGGCGCCTTACTCAGCAAGTCACGTCGAAATGAATAAGAATCCTGACCCGCCTGCTCGGCAAGTTCATCAATAAAACATTCGGTCACAAAAGCATTGTGCGAATGCCCCACTGAGCGCCAGTAGGTAACGGGTACGCCCGCATCGGCACGCGTGTGTCTAACGGCTAAGGCGGGAATATCGTAGGGCAAATCTTCGGCGCCTTCGTAAGGAGAACGATCTGCCGGCGTAAGTGGCGTACCTTCTGTCCAGAGGCCAGATTGGCCGAGCATGGGATACATAAACTTGGGCGCCCACGAAAACATCGCCGGCGCAGCATCCCAGATATACCACTCCATGATTTTGGGGCACACGATGTGGTGATCCCAGGCAATTAACTTACCTTGCTCGTCCAGTCCGGCACGCATTTGGTGTAAACATGCTGGGCGATACAAGTCGTATTTGGTGTCTTCTTCACGCGACCAAACCAGCTTAATCGGACCGCCCGCCTTATAGGATATCTCGGCAGCTTCTCCAACAAAGTCTTGCGTCAGCCTTCTTCCAAATCCTCCACCAATAAACTGGTTGTGGATGTGCACTTCATCGAGCGAGAGGTCTGTCACCTTGGCAACAACAACCTGCGCAATATCTGGCCCTTGGGTTGAGGTCCAGATATCAGCGCGATCTTTCTGTACGTGGGCGGTACAATTCATCGGTTCCATGGTGGCATGGGCCAAAAAAGGCACTTCAAATTCCAGCTCGAGCGTTTTTGCCGAGCGTGCCAGCGTGTTGTCCAGCTTTCCCTCGCGACGAATATCGTCACTGTCATCAGCGGCCGCCCGCTCGCGATAGAGCGCCATCACTTGCGCCGAACTCTTTGGCTCATTGTCGGCACGTTCCCACTCTATTTTCAACGCATCGACGGCCTTACGTGCTTGCCAGTAGCGCTTGGCCACAACAGCAATGCCCGTTTTGATTTCCACAACCTGTTCTACTCCAGGCATAGATAGGACATCAGACGCATCAAAACTTTTTACTTTGCCACCAATATAAGGAGAGCGCTGCACCACGGCATAGCGCATTCCTTCAACCGAGGCGTCAATGCCATAATTGGCCTTGCCTTGAACTTTAAGCTCTGAATCCAGGCGTTGATTCTGTTTTCCAATATATTTGAACTGCGCTTTTGGAGTGAGAACAACCTCATCAGGAACCGCTTGGTTGGCCGCCAGTTTGGTTAATGCACCAAAGGGTAATGATTTTCCTGAAGCGGGATGAACCACACGGCCATCTTTCGCTTCGAGATAATTTACCGGTACTTGAAATGCATCTGAAGCAGCTGCCAACAGCATCATACGGGCCGCAGCACCACTCTGACGAATGGGCTGCCAGCTAGACGAAAGGCTGTTGCTACCACCAGTGATTTGTAGACCATAGTCAGGGTTGCGATAAACCTTTGCGGCCGGCGCAAACACAACGCTGACTACACTAGGATCTATCCCCAACTCTTCTGCCAAAAGCGTGGTGATGCCGGTGTAGGTTCCCTGCCCCATTTCGACCCGATCTAGAGTGAATACCACGGTATTATCTGGCTTAATTTCGAGCCAGGCATCTGCCTGCCAATTGCCTTGTGCATCTATTTGACGTTTTGAAAGCGCCCCACAAGCGCTAAGATTTACGCCCACAACCAAGCCACCACTGGCACCTAAACCCGCTTTTATTAAGCCCCGACGCGTTGTCGAAATAGTTTTCATTACCGCCCCCTAAACTTTAATTTCAGTGGCGAGATCAAACCCCGCATTTTGATGAGCAGCCGCGTCTTGAATTGCTTTTTCTATGCGCGGATAAGTGCCACAACGACAAATATTGCCAGCCATGGCAGAGCGGATATCTTCAGAGGAAGGGTTTGGGTTTTGCGCCAGTAAAGCGCTGGCACTCATAAGTTGACCACTCTGGCAGTAACCACATTGTGGTACGTTGTGTTTAATCCAGCTTTGCTGCAACGGATGCAGTGAATCGCCATCAGCCAAACCTTCAATGGTGGTAATACTCTGGCCCTCTATTGCTGCCACGGGAGTAATACACGATCTGATAGCCGAGCCATTCAGGTGTACCGTACACGCTCCACATAGCCCCTTACCACATCCAAACTTAGTGCCAGTGAGTCCAATTTCGTCTCGAATAACCCACAGAAGGGGCGTGTCCGCCTCAACATCGAGCCGAACACTTTTTCCATTGATAGTGAATTGCATATAGGATCTCCCTCATGGTTTACGCTGCGGAGAAGCAGCCTGGGCTGGCAGAGCTTATTTTTTTAATTGACCCTTGGTCACATAAAGAGCTTACGGATCACGAATTATGAAATCAAGAAGTTTGCTGCGGGATTTAGTGGCAACATGACAGCGGGGTTATCTAGCGTAAACCAAACTGTTCTCGATTATTCTGTTTCGTCTTTTCGCCTTTCTTAAGCATGACATACACAGCCCCCGTACCGCCGTGATGTTTTTGCGCAGAATGAAATGCCATTACCTCTTCAATTTGTGGCAACCATACTGACAGGTGACTTTTAAGCAAAGCAACTTTATCCGGGTTCCTGTCGCCTTTTCCGTGAAGAATAATGACGGTGCGCAATTCGTATTGATAACACTCTCTTAAAAACTGAAACACTTCCCTTCTGGCCTGCTCCACAGTCATCCGGTGCAGATCGAGGCGCGCTTCAATTTCATAGCGCCCTAAGCGCAGCTTTTTATAGACACCATGTTGCACACCATCACGACGGAATTCGAGCAAGTCGTTGGAAGTCAGTTGGGGAACATTGGTCGATGCGAGCGGATCCTTATTTAGCTGATGATGCGCAGCGAGACTTCGTCTAACAACATGACCTGGTGTTAGCTCCTGCTTTTTCTGTAAACGCGCGCGATTTTGACGAAGAGGTTTAACCCCCTTCATCTCACTGGCAAAAAGATCGTCTTCATCGTCAGACATCACTACCTCATGACAGGCCGCTTAGAGATGTTATTCATAATGCTGGGATTCACATTAAACACCTCGATGAGACTTTCCCATGGTGGCACAGGTTGGCAGTTGGAAAAGATATAATCGGTAAACGCCGTCACCTTCGATGGCGGTTCGCGTCGGCTAGGATAAACCAGATAAAACGTGCGTTCCACAAAAGGCGTATCCTGCAACAGCGTAACCAAACGCCCCGCTTTCACATCTTCACTAATCAGAATTTGTGGCGCGGCACCAATGCCAAAACCCGCGATCGTCATGTTTTTGATCATTTCCATATCGTTGGCAATCATACGGGATTTGACGTCGACTTCTATGGGCTGGCCATTGCTGCCGGTAAATACCCAGGGCGCTGCAGGATGCGTGATGCAAACATGATTCTGCAGATCATCCAACTTTCTGGGCGAGCCATGCTTACCCAGATATTCAGGCGAAGCGACAAGAGACAAACGTGCGGTGCCCAAGTTACGTGTCACCAGACTGGAATCAGACAAAGGCCCCACCCGAAACGCAATATCAATTTCGGCATCAAGCATATCTACATGCTTGTCATCGGAAACAATTTCGATATCTACCTTGGGGTATAACTCCAGAAAGCCTTTAATCGTATTAACAAAAAAATGGGTCGCAAATGCCAAAGGTGTGCTGATACGCAATAGCCCGCTAGGTTCTGCTTGCATATTGTTGACGACACGATCGGCCTCCTCGGCTTGTTCCAGCATACGCACGCAATGTTGATAATACATCTTGCCGGTTTCGGTGGGTTTGAGGTTCCGAGTTGTTCGGTTGATCAGCCTGACCCCCACTCGTTTTTCTAGCTGGCTGACCTTTCGGCTAACGGTTGATTTTGGAAGTTTCAGTTTATCTGCCGCTTTGGTAAAGCTGCCGGAGCCTACCACTACAGCAAAAATGGCCATTTCGTTCAGGTCTTGCATGCGCACTCCTCGCCATGGGCTTTGTGCCATTAATGGAACACAGAGCAAGAAATTAAACGAATTTATGAAAAATAGAAAGAGAATCAGGTCACATTTTTATTTTTGCGTGACCGCCAGTCACATAAATAACATTACAACAACTCAGATTTCCGTATCGTCCAGACAAAAAAATACCCGCCAAAGAGCGGGTATTTTCGTCGCATGTCGACTAATCAGTCGTGCAATAACTTATTACAGTCCTTCGGCATTTTCAGAAAGATATTTTGCAACACCCTCTGGAGATGCATCCATACCCTTGTCGCCTTTTTTCCAGCCAGCAGGACATACTTCGCCGTGCTCTTCGTGGAATTGCAGGGCGTCCACGAGACGGATCAGCTCATCCATGTTGCGGCCCAGAGGCAGGTTGTTGATGATTTGAGACTGAACCACGCCTTCTTTGTCGATCAGGAATGCGCCACGGAATGCTACGCCACCTTCTGACTCTACGTCGTAGGCTTTAACGATGTCGTGGTTCATGTCTGCAGCCAGGGTGTAGCCAACAGGACCGATACCGCCCTTGTCTACTGGCGTATTGCGCCATGCATTGTGAGAGAAGTGAGAATCGATGGATACACCGATCACTTCTACACCGCGCTCTTTGAAGTCAGCAATGCGGTGATCCAGCGCAATCAGCTCTGAAGGACAAACGAAGGTAAAGTCCAATGGGTAGAAGAAAACCAGACCATATTTGCCTTTAATTGCTTCTGACAGAGTGAACTCATCAACGATTTGACCATCTGCCAATACTGCAGGGACGGTGAAGTCCGGTGCTTGCTTACCTACTAATACGCTCATGCTGTATTCTCCGTGTTATGTTTATAAGGCAAAGAGGACTCTCTGCCTGTGGAATTCGGTGTTGCCAAAATGGCAGCGCCTAGTTTACTAAGTCGAGCAGGCAGTTCCCACTCTAGGGCGATTAAAATTCCCAATCGAGCTTATAGCTCCCACCTATTGTTCAATAATGAAACAAAAAAGCCGCTTGCAGAGCAAACGGCTTGTTCTGTTCACATACTAATTACCAGTGTATGCCACGCATAATCGCTGCGAACGCCACTTGTTCAGTCGACACCTTAGGCTTATCGTTCTGCGCATCTTTACCTTGTGCTGCAGCCGAATCTGGAAACATCTTGTAGCCCGTATTCATCACGATTTCGCCGACTTTTGGCGCGAGCGCATGTAACACCTGAGCGACGATACCCAAGCGCGTCGCAATACGTTTTGGCCGATGCACAATCGCCTCGGCAATCAGATCTGCCGCATCCTCTGGCGTCAAAGTGGGCACCGAATCGTAGATCTTGGTTGGGCCAATCATCGGCGTACGCAC
>JAWWBW010000108.1:0-10149 GCA_033720775.1 Oleiphilaceae bacterium
CCTACGTTAGCAGAAATTAATTCCCTTTTGGATAACTGTAGTAGTCGGCTACTGTGTCTTCATTTTTATACTTTTGTCTTCGTTTAATTATCAATGTCTTCGTTTTAATTGTTTGATTACATCACACCACTTGTCCCGCCGCGACTCCGCTGGCCCATGCCCACTGGAAGTTGAAGCCACCAAGGTGCCCGGTCACATCAAGTACTTCGCCGATAAAATACAAGCCTTCATGGTCGCGACAGGCCATGGTTTTTGAGGAAATGTGCTGGGTATCGACGCCTCCCAGTGTAACTTCGGCTGTGCGATAGCCTTCGGTACCGGATGGTTTTAACTGCCAGTTGTGCAGTTTTTGGGCGATGTCGTGCAGGCGTTGATCACTGAATTCGGCCAGCGGGCGCTCGGCCATGTCTGGCCACCAATCCTGTTGTAACAGATGACAAAAGTTTTTAGATAAGTGCTGTGCCAATACGTTGCGCAACAGGCTGCTGCCTTTGTTTTGTTTGCAGTTTAGTAACCATTCGTGTGTGTCGAGATCGGGAAATAGGTCAATCTCGATAGCCTCACCTTCTTGCCAATAGCTAGAGACCTGCAACGCCACCGGACCACTGATGCCGCGATGGGTGAACAGCAGGTTTTCCCTGAATTCACAAAGTTGATTACGCATGCGCACTTCGTGGGCCAGACCCGATAGTTCGGAGGTAAAGGTTTTCATTTGATCGCTGAAGGTAAAAGGCACGAGAGCAGCGCGCGTGGGAACGAGATTCAGCCCGAATTGTCTGGCCACGTCGTAGCCAAAACCACTGGCGCCCATGGTGGGAATAGACAGTCCGCCGGTGGCGATGACCAGTGATTGACAACTGAACGCGCCCAAGCTGGATTCCAGCGTGTAGCCCTGTGGTGTCTTGTCGACCCTGGTTATGTCGCAGTGTGTGCGCAATTCGACTTTGCCTTTCTGGCATTCCTGCAGCAGCATTTGGAGAATGTCTTTGGCCGAGTTATCGCAGAACAGTTCGCCGTGTTTGCGCTCGTGATAGGCGATGCCATAGCGTTCCACCAGTGCAATAAAATCCCATTGGGTATAACGTGATAGCGCAGATTTGCAGAAGTGGGGGTTGCTGCAAAGGTAATTTTCGTGGGTGACGTAGTAGTTGGTAAAGTTGCAGCGGCCGCCGCCAGACATGAGTATTTTTTTACCCAGCTTGTTGGCGCGATCCAGTACCAGTGTGCGTCGACCACGTTGGCCGGCAACACTGGCACACATTAGGCCTGATGCGCCGCCTCCGAGAATGATGACGTCGTAGTGCTCAGCGTTTGTCACAGGGTTTAGGTCGACGGTTGTAAATCGGAGAAATCCCTTTTGAACAGGGTCTTTTCGCCCTGATCATCAATTTTCAGCGCCCACATGGGATCTTCCCAGTCACCCAGTACTATGCGTTGCGCCGGGTGCTTGTCGATGTTGAGATCATGCACTGCCGGGCGATGGGTGTGGCCATGAATCAATGTGCGTACGCCATGTTCGGCCATGACTCGAGGGACTTCTTCGGGGGTGACATCCATGATGTCGGTGGCTTTCTGGCGGTTATTCGCCTTACTCATGGCGCGCAACTGCGCAGCGGTTTGCTGGCGGTCAGGGAGAGGGCGAGCCAGGAAGGTTTTGAGAAAATTGGGGTCACGAATCATGCGCCGGAATTTCATGTAGCTCTCGTCGCGTGTACAGAGGCTGTCGCCGTGCATGAGCAAGATGCTTTCGCCTGCAATCGTGATCGTGCTGGGGTCGGCTAGCAGCTGGGCACCGGCTTGCGCACAGAATTTCTCGCCAATGAGAAAGTCGCGATTGCCGTGCATGATGAAGATATTAACGCCTGCGTTACTGAGTTTTCTCAGGCGCGCTGCGACCTCTTGTTGCAGTGGCGTATTTTCGTCATCACCGATCCACGCTTCAAAAAAGTCACCCAGAATATAGAGGTGGCTTGCATCGGCCTGAATTTCATCGAGGAAGGCGAATAACGCCCCGGTGATGTCGGGGCGAGATTCTTCAAGGTGCAGGTCTGAAATAAAATAATGCATGGCCTACCGAGCGTTTATTCGGCTTCGACGATGCTGGCGCTCTCAATGACTACATCGTCGACGGGAACGTCCTGGTGACCGGCTTTCATAGTCGTCGGCACTTTTTTAATTTTCTCTACAACATCCATGCCTTCAACTACTTTACCAAACACGGCATAACCCCAGCCTTCCATGGTTTCGGCGCTGTGGTCGAGAAAATCATTGTCTTTTACATTGATAAAGAACTGCGCTGACGCGGAGTGTGGATCCATGGTGCGTGCCATGGCAATGGTACCGGTTTTGTTGCTTAGGCCGTTATTGGCTTCGTTCTTGATTGGCTCGCGTGTTGTTTTTTGCTTCATGCCAGGCTCAAACCCGCCGCCTTGAATCATAAAGTTGCTGATCACGCGATGGAAAATCACACCATCGTAAAAACCGTCCTTCACATAGGTTTCGAAGTTTTTGGCGGTTTCTGGTGCTTTTTCGTGGTCCAGTTCCAGCTTGATTTCGCCAAAGTTGGTTTTCATCAGAATCATGGTGCTTCCTCAGGGTTGTCGCTCGATTTTTGAGCGCGCATTGTAGCGGATTGGCGGGCAAAGCAAAATGCCCCTGATGCGTGGCCGGAATTGTTACTTTGCGCTTGCTTTAGATCATTGAGCTTTGAGGATGCCTGACCTATCGTTACAGGTAGAACTTTTACATTCATCGAGTAGTGGCAACGCATGATATTGAATATGGGATCTAAACTCTTTTCTGGTCTGTCCTGGACGCCAGAGCCAAAACATCTCCATCACTGCAGCACCAACACCATTACGCTGCCGGACTCATTTCCCAAAGTCACAACGGTTGAAAGCTCCGAAGAAGTGGCTCCCGAATCGGTCGGATTGACGCAAGAGGGTGTCGAAGCGATCTGGAAGGCGGTAGAGGGCGTGTATCGCACCGCGACGCACCCGGGAATTTCTTTGTGTATGCGACGTCGAGGGGAGGTGATTCTTCATCGCTCCATCGGGCATGCGCAGGGCAACGGCCCCCACGCCAAAGCAGATGAAGCCAAAGAATTAATGCGCCCCGATACGCCGGTCTGTCTGTTTTCTGCTTCAAAGGCGGTGACTGCATTTCTGATCCACTTGCTCAATGAAGATAAACTGATCGATTTGCACGATCCCATCAGTTTTTACGAGCCGGAGTTTGGCCAGAACGGCAAAAAGAACACGACTATCCATCAGGTCTTGTCGCATCGTAGCGGTATTCCTGGCTTGCCGGAGGGTTTGCCGGTAGACACCTTGTGGGACAATGACACGATCTGGAAGCTGCTGTGTGAGTCGGCGCCGAATTCGCCGCGCGGTGACAAGCTGGCCTATCATGCGCTTACCGGTGGGTATATTCTGGAACGCGTGCTGAACAAAGTGACGGGGCAGGGCATTCAGGAATTTCTGGACGAACGCCTGCGCAAGCCGATGAACATGAAGTACTTTAAGTATGGTCTGGATGCCGAGTACACGCACTGCGTCGCTGAGAATCACGTGACCGGTATGCGCCCGTTCTTCCCGGTATCGCGTATTATTCGTCGCGCTCTCGGGGGCTCACTCGATATGGTGCAAGAGGTGAGTAATGATCCGCGCTTTATGCAGGCCGTTATACCAGCGGGCAATATTTATGGGTCGGCCGAGGAGATCTGTAATTTTTTCCAGATGTTGCTTAATGGCGGTGAATGGAATGGTGCGCGTGTGTGTGACCCCATGACGGTTAAGCGGTTAACGCATGAATATGCGGCCGTGCAGTTCGATCGCACCTTGATGCTGCCCATGCGATACAGTGCCGGGTTAATGCTCGGTGGCGATCCAATCGGGATGTGGGGTAAACACAGCGCTGCGGCCTTCGGTCATATTGGCTTGATTAATAAACTGTGCTGGGCTGATCCCGAGCGGGATATCTCTGTGGGGCTCTTAACCACGGGTATTCCGATTGTGGCGCACAACATTCCTGCTCTGGCACGATTTTTAAATCGAATAGACCAGTTTGTCCCCAAGGATAAAAAGCTCTCTGCCTAGGCGCTTGCCACTTCCGTAAAACGCGGCCTCTTGGCTATAATGCCGCGTTTTATTCTCTCGGGAAGTCTCGCAAGCATGTCTGAAAACGAATCCGCCAAAACGAGTCATTTTTTACGCACTATCATCGCAGAAGATGTGGCCAGAAAGCGCCACGATGGCCGTGTGGTGACGCGTTTTCCCCCAGAGCCTAATGGCTATTTGCACATCGGTCACGCCAGATCGATTTGGCTTAACTTTGGTTTGGCCGAGGAATTTGGTGGCGAGTGCAATCTCCGCTTTGACGATACGAATCCCGAAAAAGAATCCCAGGAATATATTGATGCGATTCAAGAGGATGTGCGCTGGCTCGGTTATGAATGGGCGGGAGAGGTTAAATTTGCTTCGAGCTATTTTGATACGCTTTACGCCTGGGCGATACATCTGATTGAGCAGGGCTTGGCCTACGTGTGCCATTTGAGCCCTGAGCAGGCGAGTGAATATCGAGGCTGGGCGACCAAGCCGGGCAAAGAGAGCCCCTATCGAAATCGCACAGTCGAAGAAAATCTTGCTCTGTTTGAGCGGATGAAAAATGGTGAATTTGACGAAGGTGCTTGTGTGCTGCGCGCCAAAATCGACATGGCCTCACCCAATATGAATCTGCGAGACCCGATTCTTTATCGTATTCGTAAGGTGCGACATCACCAGACAGGGGATAAATGGTGTATTTACCCCAGTTACGATTTTGCCCATGGGCAAGAGGATGCCATTGAGGGGGTGACGCACTCCATCTGTACGCTTGAGTTTCAGGCGCATCGTCCACTCTACGAATGGTTTATTCAGCATTTGCCTGTACCGAGTGAGCCGCGCCAGTATGAGTTTGGCCGACTTAACCTGAACTACACGGTGACCAGCAAGCGCAAGCTCAAGCAGCTGGTGGACGAAGGGAAGGTGTCGGGATGGGATGATCCGCGCATGCCAACGATCTCGGGTATGCGTCGACGCGGTTTTACGCCGCGGGCCATTCGACAGTTTTGCGATATGATCCCGGTCAGCGGCAAGAATAACAGTGATGTCGATGTGGCTCAGCTTGAACATGCGATTCGCGATGATTTGAATCAGCATGCTCCGCGTGCCATGTGTGTATTGAAGCCACTAAAAGTTGTGATTCAGAATTTTGATCAGAACAATGTGGGTGGTGACGATGAAACGATGGTGGCTGGTCGTCACCCCAATAAACCTGAGATGGGGGAGCGGCAGTTGCCTTTTACCAAGGAACTGTTCATAGACCGTGAAGACTTCAGTGAAGATACAACGCTGTCTCGTAAGAAATTTAAGCGTCTGGTACTAGGTGATTACGTGCGCCTGCGCAGCGCTTACATTATAAAAGCCGATGAGGTGATCAAGGATTCAGGAGGCCGGATAGTCGAGATTCTTGCCTCGTTGGTGCCTGATTCAGTGGGGAATAATATCGATGGGATTAAGCCCCGCGGCGTGATCCATTGGGTGTCGGCAACGAAAGGGGTAGATGCTGAAATACGCTTGTATGATCGTTTGTTCAATCATCCCAATCCTGATGCGGGCGAGGCGGATTTTCTGTCGCACCTCAATGAGAACAGTCTCGAAATCACTCGCGGTATTGTTGAGCCAGAAGTTGCCAATGCTGAGCCTGAGGCGGCATTTCAGTTTGAGCGTGAAGGTTACTTCGTAGCCGACCGCTATGATCATCAGCCAGGGCGCCCTGTATTTAATATGACCATTGGCTTAAAGGATGTATGGAGTAACAAGGTCTCATGAGTATTACTCTCTTTAATAGTCTGAGTGGTAAAAAAGAAGCCTTTGTTCCTATTGAGGCCAACAAAGTGCGCATGTATGTGTGCGGTATGACGGTCTATGACTACTGCCATATTGGCCATGCGCGGGTCATGGTGGGCTTTGATGTGATCAGTCGCTACTTGCGTTACAAGGGTTTTGATGTGACCTATGTGCGTAATATTACCGATGTAGACGACAAGATTTTTCGCCGGGCAGGCGAAAATGGTGAACCTTTCTCAGTGTTGACCGAGCGTTTTATCGCAGCCATGCATGAGGACGAGCGGGCGCTGGGGAACATAGCGCCCGATCAGGAGCCGCGTGCCACTGCGCACATGGGCGATATTATTCGATTAATCGAAACGCTAATTGAAAAGGGTTTTGCCTACGCTGCAGATAATGGTGATGTGTATTATTCGGTACGCAAATTCGAAGGGTATGGCAAGCTCAGTAAAAAGAATATTGAAGACTTGATTGCAGGTGCGAGTGAGCGCGTCGATGCAGGTGAGGCCAAGCGAGATCCGCTTGATTTTGCGTTATGGAAGGCCGCCAAAGAGGGTGAGGAAAGCTGGGATTCGCCGTGGGGTAAGGGGCGGCCAGGCTGGCATATCGAGTGTTCCGCCATGTCGACCTGTTGCTTGGGAGATACCTTTGATATTCACGGTGGTGGGCCTGATCTGAAGTTTCCCCATCATGAAAACGAAATTGCCCAGTCTGAAGCGGCGACCGGCAAAAATTACGTGAACTATTGGCTGCACGCCGGTGCCGTGCGGGTCAATAAGGAAAAGATGTCCAAGTCATTGGGCAACTTCTTCACCATTCGTGAGGTGCTCGAAAAGTATCCCGCTGAAGTGGTGCGCTACTTTTTGATTTCCAGTCATTATCGCAGTCAGGTGGATTACTCTGAAGATAGTCTTGCCGAAGCCAAAGCGTCGCTGGATCGTTTTTATCATGCCATGCGCGGTGCTCCACAGGGTGGGCAGGTGCTGGCGGAGTATCGTGAACGATTTGAACTGGCCATGAATGACGACTTCAATACTCCGGGCGCGCTTTCGGTTATGTTTGAGGTGGTAAAAGAACTGAATCTGGCGCGCAAGAATGGTGTGGCGGAAGCGGCTGACCTGGCAGCAACGGTTCGTGAATTGGCGGGCGTGCTGGGTATTTTACAGAGCGATCCTGATGCTTATTTTAAAGGTGGCAGCGAGCAGAAGGATGGGTTGAGTGATGCAGACATTGAGTCGTTGATTGCTCAGCGCTGGGCTGCGCGCCAAGAGAAGAATTGGGCTGAGTCCGATCGTATTCGTGACCAGCTGGCGGAGCAGGGGATTGTGCTGGACGACAGTCGCGAAGGTACAAGCTGGCGTAGAAAATAACCGTGTCTTGGGCGCGAGTGGGGCTCTCTCGTGTTCGTAAGTATCTGAGGGTGGTTTGCTACTGGCCGCCAATTGTTGTTAGGTGTGAAGTTCCTCTGCTGCGTACAGGGTGTTTTCCATAAGTGTGGCGACGGTCATTGGGCCAACGCCTCCTGGCACGGGTGTAATCCAGCCGGCCCGCTGAGCGGCCACTTCATATTCAACATCGCCGACAAGTTTGCCGTCTTCGGTGCGATTGATGCCAACGTCTATCACGATGGCGCCTTTCTTGATCCATTCTCCTTTTACCAGGCCGGGTTTGCCGGCAGCAACCACCACTATATCTGCCTGCGACACTTTCTCTGGCAGGTTTTGTGTGAAGCGATGTGTGGTTGTTACGGTGCAACCTGCAAGCAATAGTTCTAGTCCCATTGGGCGGCCAACTATGTTTGAGGCGCCCACAATAACGGCGTCTTTGCCTTTGAGGGTCTGACCAGTACTTTCGAGCAGAGTCATGATGCCTTTGGGGGTGCAGGGGCGTAATAGTGGGAGTCTTTGCGCCAAGCGGCCCAGATTGTAGGGGTGGAAACCATCGACATCTTTATCGGGTTTGATGCGCTCTAGTAGGGGGTCGCTGTCCAGATGCTCGGGAAGAGGGAGTTGCAGCAAAATCCCGTCGATGGAGTCGTCAGCATTAAACTTGTCGATTAGCTGTTCCAGGGTTTGTTGGTTTGTGTCGGATGGCAGTATGACAGCCTCGGATTTAAAGCCTACTTTGTCACACGCATTGGTTTTGTTGCGTACATACACCTGCGATGCGGCGTCATCGCCCACCAGAATGACTGCCAGGCCGGGAGCGCGTAAACCTTTGTTTACGCGCTCAGCTACTTTCTCAGTGATGGTGGCTTTAAGTGACTCAGCAATGTTTTTGCCGTCGATAATTTTTGCGCTCATGACTCTTCTTTGGGCTTAGGGGCTTAAAAAACGGCGGCATTTTCTCATGAGCGCGCTTAATAAAAAAGCGCTTTATTGTGTCGCCAGACTATGCTCGCGCAAGAGTCTGATCGCTGATGTTGTGATTTACAGAAAAAAGACAAAATTGGCTAGCGAACCGGTTGACGCTTAAAAAAACCAACTGTATTATTCGCGCCATCTTGAGGAGGTCGACAACGTCTGCTGTCTCAAGTCTAGTCGGGGTATAGCGCAGTCTGGTAGCGCGCCTGCTTTGGGAGCAGGATGTCGGGAGTTCGAATCTCTCTACCCCGACCAATTTATTTCTGACGCAAGTCAGAGATAAAGGCAAGTTAGGGTTCGAGCGCCCGTAGCTCAGTTGGATAGAGCAACGGCCTTCTAAGCCGTGGGTCGTAGGTTCGAATCCTACCGGGCGCGCCATTAAGGTGTTGACCCGAGTCGTGGTGGGCGTAGCTCAGTCGGTAGAGCTCAGGATTGTGATTCCTGCGGTCGAGGGTTCGATCCCCTTCGCCCACCCCAATTTCCCTTGTGTAATCCTAATCTCAAAGGAAAGGCTGCTGGCAGTCTCAAGGGTAGTTGTTAGTCAGATATGCGAAAGTGGCGGAATTGGTAGACGCGCTGGATTTAGGTTCCAGTACCGCAAGGTGTGAGAGTTCGAGTCTCTCCTTTCGCACCAATTAATTTGGCTTCCTTGTTTGTGTCAGCTCTCTGCGCTGACAAACTCCCGTTATGTGAATAAAGTACTTGCACTCTTGTTTGAGGGCTCTTACTATTCGTCCCCCTATATTTTCCCTTGGTGCGCCTGGTGCTTCTGTAAGCTGGTAGAAGGTGTGGCCAGTTCAGTTGCCATTGATAAAAAGAGTTGAGGAATTTTCATGCAAGTTTCTGTTGAAACCACGTCTTCCGTCGAACGCCGTATGACCATTGGCGTGCCTGCCGAGCAGGTGGATCGTGAAGTGGAGCAGCGTCTGCAGCAGACCGCGAAAACCATCAAGATTAACGGTTTCCGTCCAGGGAAAGTTCCTGTCAAAGTCGTGAAAAAGCGTTATGGCCAAAGCGTTCGCCAGGAGGTGCTTGGCGAAGTGATGCGTAATTCCTACGTAGAGGCGCTGTCTAAAGAGGGTATTAACCCGATCGGTTATCCTCGCTTCGAGCCCAAAAGCATGGATGAAGGCAAGGATCTGGAGTTTGTTGCTATCTTTGAGGTGTATCCAGAAGTAGAAGTGAAAGATCTCGCTGGTCTGGCGCTCGAAAAGCCAGAGGCTGAAATCAAAGAAAAAGACATCAAAAACATGATCGATGTTCTGCGCCGTCAGCATGGCACCTTGAAGTCCGTCAAGCGCAAGAGTAAGAAGAAAGATATTCTGACGGTTGACTACGTGGGCTACATTGGCGATGAGGCCTTCGAGGGTGGTACCGGTAAAGATCAAAAGATCACTCTGGGTTCTGGTCAGATGATTCCAGGGTTTGAGGATGGCCTGGTTGGTGCCAAGGCTGGTGAGTCGGTAACGTTGGAATTAACGTTCCCTGAAGATTACGGAAATGAAGATCTGGCCGGAAAGGAAGCCAGGTTCGAAGTGGATGTAAAAACCGTTGAAGAAGTGGTGTTGCCTGAAATGAATCAGGAGTTCTACTCAAAATACGGCATCACTGCCGATTCTGAAGAAGCGTTCCGTGAAGAAGTTGTTAAAAATATGGAGCGTGAGCTGAAGCAGGCGGTAAGCAGCAAGATGAAGCAGCAGGTAATCGCTGCCCTGATTGAACAGAACGAAGTAGATGTGCCTGCAGTCATGTTGGAGCAGGAAATTAACAAAATGAAGCAAGAGGCGGTTCAGCAATTTGGCGGTGGTCAGCAAATGGATCTGTCACAGCTTCCGTCAGAGCTTTTCAAGGATCAGGCTGAATCCCGCGTGAAAACTGGTCTTTTGTTTGCTGCGTAC
>JAWWBW010000109.1:0-10074 GCA_033720775.1 Oleiphilaceae bacterium
CTCCAAGATACCAGCCCTCTATGATCGCGAGAAAGACACTCGCGTGTTTGAGTCCGGAGCGATTCTGCTTTATCTGGCTGAGCAGTTTGGGCACTTTTTACCCCAAGACCATCGCTCCCGCACCGAAGCCTTAAACTGGCTGTTCTGGCAGATGGGCGCGGGCCCGTTTTTGGGCGGAGGCTTTGGTCATTTTTACGCCTATGCCCCCGAAAAACTCGAGTACCCAATTGATCGTTACGCCATGGAAACCAAGCGTCACTTGCACCTGCTCGACACTCACTTGTCAGACCACGAATACATGGCTGGTGACGAATATTCCATTGCCGACATGGCCATCTGGCCCTGGTATGGCGTATTGGCACAGGGCAAGCTTTACGATGCCGGCGAGTTCCTCGACGTCAACAGCTACACCCATGTGCAGCGCTGGACAGCACAAATTGCGGAACGCCCCGCAGTCAAACGTGGCCGCATGGTAAATCGTGCCTGGGGTAATCCTGCAGAACAATTACTTGAACGGCACCACAGCAGCGACTTTAACTTGCGCACACAAGATAAACTTGGTGAATCAAATAACTGATTTTGCTTAAATTTGTGCGCTCGGTACATGGAGCACCGGGCGCATCTCCGGTACACTTGCGCGCTTTTTGAACGGTCACCTATAGGAAGCGCTAGTGATGCCAACGGATGTCATCTCCCCCCCAGCCACGCCAACGCTTACGCCAGCATCGCTGCGTAAACAGCTCGCGCAAGACCCGCGCACGGTCACGCGTCCAGACGTTAAACAGTTTTTGGCTAATCGCTGGCAGCAGCTATTCCTGCAAGAAGCCGCGCAGGATAAACGTGCCGTGAAGGAAGCACGCAACCCCATCAGTAAGGTAGGGGTTCGCGACCGACGACCGCCTGAACAAAAAATTGCCGAGCGTTTTTTGCGGGGCGACGGTATTTCTGCCTGGCAGCAGGAGTGCGCACCACACACAAAGCCTCAAGTAAAAAACACCACGCTGGTATTTTGCGCCGGTTTACTCAATGGCTTGTTACCCGACCATGCCTTTCGCGATGAATTTATTGGTCTGCATGAGCAACATGGCTGGCCCATTATGCGTGCTGACATGCACCCTATGCGTGGCTGCGCCCCCAATTGTGAAGATATTCGTCGCGTGCTCGATGAGGGCCACGGCACCAAACTGGATGGCTCCCGACAGGCCGATCAATTTGATGCGCCTGGTGACGTTGTGCTGATGGGTTACAGCAAGGGCGGCGCTGATATTCTGGAGTTTTTGGCCCGATACCCCGAATACAAAAAGCGTGTGCGTGCCGTCGTCTTATGGGCAGGCGCCGTGGGAGGTTCCTATACGGCCGACGGTATTTACGACTCGATTAAAGATGTAGATCTGGCGGGCGCCTATCAACGGCTCAGCGATTTTCTGAAAGTGTTCTCGCCATTTGTACAGAACAAACCACAAGGCATGTTCCGTCGTCTCGACGAATATAACATCAAAGAAGCCCTGCGCGATCTTACCACTCACCAACGTGGCGCATTTCTGAAAGACCACGGTAAGGCCCTTGATGCCTTGAATATCCCGATTTTTACCTTTACGGCCGCAACCTCTTTTTTACGGGTACCCACCTTTCAGATGCATGATGCCTTGAGCATCAGTAAGTACGATGCCAATAACGATATGCAATTAACCCAGGCGCAAGCAAAAACCGGCCTGCCAATGGAAACACATTTAGCCATTTTGCATGGGCACCACTGGGATATTTCCTACCCGCCTTTTCCTCGGGCAGCACGACTAGGCTCTCCCAATCTGGATCATCCTTTTCCGCGCAAAGCCGCCATATCCGCCCTCGTGACTTTGTTGGCCGAAATTGGCGTCATGAAATAAAAGCAGCTGACATGGAAGAATCCCCAGGTGCATGCCACACTAAAGCGACTGAACGCGCGACGCTTACGCTGCAGCCAGCTCAATCCGCTTGAATCGTAGTCTGTTGTCATGAGCCAATATGAACCCCTGCAAATTCTGCATGATCGCGTAGACCTGCTCTATCGTAATGCCGTGTCGGGCATTGCGATCACCGTGTTGGCCTCCAGCGGCTTGGCGCTGGGGCTCAATACCGGTTTCGCCCAGCAGAATAAACGCCTCTGGTGGATTAGCATCACGCTGGTGTGTGTGTTGCGTTATGTCGATGTGTTTCGCTGGCATCGTAAAATCAAAGCGGGTATTCCCTGCAAGCCACTCGATTTATACCTGTTTCGTTGCGGTGCAATCGTTACCGCGATGCTCTGGTCGTTCTACTGCGTGTACTTTTTCAAATACGCGTCCATCTTTGAACTGCTTGGCTCGATTGTGATTGTCTCGGCCATGGCGGGTGGAGCCTGCACCGTGCTCTCCGGCGATCGCCTGCTAGCCATCACCTATACCCAGATTCTTCTGGTGCCTTACTCGGTTTTGCTCGTGTTTTCTGAACAGGCTGAGCATCACCTGCTCGGTATTCTTGGGCTCGCGTTTGCCTTCGTGATGTTTACCACTGCCCGAAAAGCCGCTGACTTTACCCATGAATCGGTGGTGCTGCGACATCAACATGAGCATCTGCTGGAAAATATGCAGGGCGAAGTGAACAAGCGCACGCAACAGGTCGTGGAACTGAGTCAGCACGATGCCCTGACTAAACTACTTAACCGCTCTGCTTTTCTTGCCGAGGCGGAGCGCTACGTTCAAAACAACAAGAAAGCACAGTTTTCTGTGTTCTTTATTGATTTGGATGGATTTAAACCGGTCAACGACAATTTTGGCCACAAGGCCGGCGATGAAATATTGCAGGCCCTCGCGCAACGCCTGCAAGCCAATTTCGCCGCCAATACGCTGATCTGTCGCTGGGGGGGTGACGAGTTTATTGTGCTCTCCAAGCTCATCAGCGATACCGACATCAGCGCCATTGCCCATCGCATTAAAGAAGTGGTGCACCGCCCTTTCGAACTCAACGACAGCAAGGTTGAAATGGACGCCTCCATAGGTGTCGCACTGTACCCCAATCACAGTAAAAATCTGTCTGAATTGATCAGCTATGCCGACGTGTCCATGTACGATAACAAACACACCCATCGCGATGAATACGTGCTGTTCAACAACACCCTCGCCGAACAGGTGCGTCGCGAATTCATGCTGTCGTCGGCCATTCGCCATGCCGTGCGCAAAGAACAATTGAGCCTTAAATACCAGCCCATTATCGACACCCCGACTGGCAAAATGTACGCGGTTGAAGCACTGCTGCGCTGGAATCTCAACGGGGAAACCATCCCGCCCGATGTATTTATTCCATTGGCCGAAAAAAATGGTGCTATTCGTGAACTCGGCTATTGGGTACTGGAGCAGGCAATGTTGGCGCAAAAGCAGTTGCACGTTAGCGGTCAGAAATTAAAGATGTGCATTAACGTCTCCATCGCCCAGTTTGAAGAACCTGAGTTTGTCGACAATATTGAGCAACTACTGCGCAAACACCAGACACAAGCAGCTAATATTCATCTGGAACTGACCGAGTCGGTATTTTCTACCAATCAGCCTAAACTTTTGAGCGCCATCAAGGCCTTGCAACAGCTTGGCTTTCATATTTCCATCGATGACTTTGGCACGGGCTACTCGTCGCTTTCGGTCATTCAGGATCTGCGCGTGAATGTGATCAAAATAGACCGCTCATTTATCAGCAAACTGGCTTCAAGCGGCAACGCCATTGTTAAAGCCGTCATGCTGATGGCGCGGGAGCTCAACTACAAAGTGGTCGCCGAAGGAATAGAAGAAGATTATCAGGCAGAACAACTCAAGGCCTTAGGAATCGATTTTCAACAGGGTTTTTTATACAGCAAACCCATCGATTACCATGAGCTGGTACAGCAGCTTCCAGCGGCTGCGGGAGAGTAATCTTCTGTTTGCATCCTTGCCCGCTCTTCATCTACTCGCCCGAGAACGCCCCCCAATGAATCTCGGCCAAGGACTCAAACGACGGGCGGGCGAAGTAAAACCCCTGAAACAACTCAATGCCCATCGCGCGCAAGGTCAACACCTCGGCCTCCTGCTCAACGCCTTCGGCGATCATGCGAATACCCAATTCACGGCAAGTCGTTACGATGCCTCTTACAATGGCCTGCTTGCGCGTATTTTTATGAATGTCGCGAGCCATATGCATGTCCAGTTTGAGAATATTCACATCCAGATCTGCAAGCAGATTCAAACCTGAGTAGCCGGCGCCAAAATCATCCAGCGCGGTGCAAAAACCCCTGCTCTGGTAGTCATTGAAAATATTGCTCAGATGTTCAATATCCTCGACCTGCTCCGATTCGGTCACTTCAAACATGATTCGAGAACTGGGAAAGCCAAATTGCTCCGAGGCCATTAAGGTGGTACGTATGCACAGCTCAGGTCGGTACACTGCGTTGGGCAGAAAATTAATACTTAGCAGTGATTCCATCTTCAGCTCGGCAGCTAACCTGACCGCTTTGACGCGACAGGCCTGATCAAATGCATAGCGATTATCATCGTTTACATGCTTGAACACCTCCCCGGCCGACTGCTGTTCAAGCCCTCGCACCAAGGCTTCCTGCGCAAACACGCGCCGTCTGGTGACATCGACGATAGGTTGAAACGCCATGGTGAAATCAAAGTCCAGAGCTGCCCCATTCAGACACTCACTGCAGCCCAGCTTGCGAAAGTTTTTTACCTGATGCACATCTTTTCCTTATTTGCCGTTCTTATTGCTCGAGATCCGGACCGAGGCCTTGTTATATTGGCTATCATTATTCACACAGTAGTAGCAGTCGACATCCAAAAAAGCAAAACAGCCGGACACATCACGTGCTCGCATGAGCGCATCAATTTCGCCTCACAAGCAGATGGATTATGAGTCATCACAAACAACTTCTTATCGTCACGCACTGCCCTTCGCCCAACACCACGGCATTGCGCGACACCATGCTCGCAGCCATTGCAGAATTAGCGTTGGATAATGTCGCGGTCCATGCGCTGTCACCCTTTGAGACATCTCCTGATGACGTGTTAGCCGCCGACGCAATCATTATGGGTACCACCGAAAATCTCGGTTATATGAGCGGGGCCCTCAAAGACTTTTTTGATCGCTGTTACTACCCGGTGCTGGAAGAGAAACAGGGCCTACCCTGCGCGGCCTATATTCGTGCGGGGCACGATGGCACAGGCACTGTGCGCGCATTGGAGACCATTACGACAGGCTTGAAGTGGCGCTGGGTGCAAGCACCACTGGTCTTGCGCGGCGACTATCAGGAATCATTTGCCGAGCAGGCCGCCGAGCTGGGCGCCGCGATGGCCTGCGCCCTAAGCGAAGGCATCATCTAAGCCGATTAACGGACAATCCCAGATCAGCGCAATGGTGGTAATAAGCTGCTGCTCGTCGGCACTGACTTTGCCGTCTGCGCGCGCGGCAAAGATCAAGGCCTTTAGCATGCGGGGTTTGAGCAAGGGGTAGCACAAGCGCAAATCATGCACAGCGCGCGTAAAGCTGGCCTGACGCGCGCGCTCTTCTCCCACCATGGGCATTTCTTCAATACCGGCAACCTCACACGCCTGCATATGGCGTAAGGACTTTTGCTGTGGTTCTTCGTCTTCCTGACAGGCCAGTATGCGGCACAACACCACATTAAACCGCTGCTGTACTTGCTGCAGCTTGCGATACTTGGGCTTGAAAGGCCGGCTTAAGCCAAAATGGCGATCACCGTGCTGACGCACCCACTCGTAGATCGCCCACTCATTGGGACTCACCTTAAGGTCAGCCTGAATCACCTGCGTCATCACCTGTCGCAAGCGCATGTATTGTTTTTGTGAGATCCGTTTGAACGCGGGCATCGCTAATTCGAGCACGCCCAAATGCGCCATGGGTGACAAGTGCGCACAAACCTTGCGCGCCCGTTCAACAGGAGCCTGCCATGTGGGAACATGGGTTAACAACACCATTCGTTGTTTATCAGCAACCGTTTTATCGTCGTCCAGTAGTAGGGCCAGAATCACACTCACCGCCCCCAATGGATCGTGCACAAGCTCGCCAAGCTCTCTGCTCACGTCAAATTCAAACTCGGTGACGCACTGTACCCCATCGTTCACATCCACCATGGCCAATCCGGCAAGCGGCATGCGGGTGGTTGTGTCACGCGACGAAGCAGCGCTCGCAGATGCCTTTGCCTTGGGCACGGCAACGCGTTCAAACTCAATGGGCGCCAACGCGGCTACCATCGCGGCATCTCGTGCATTGGACTGAGCGTTCATACGCGCGCTTTCTTCAGCCGATATGGCTTGTGGCTGCAACGGAGAACCATCCCAGCGCGGCAAAATCCGTTTGATGCGATCGTCCAGTGGCGGATGGCTGGCAAACCAGCTACCACGCAAAGCGTTAGCAAAAAACAGATGACTGTATTCGTGCGCAGCGCGATGGTTTAAACGGCCATGCAGTGCGTGACCGGCAATGACACGCAAAGCACCGCTAATTCCTTCGGGATTGCGGGTAAACTGAACGGCAGAGGCATCGGCCAGATATTCGCGCTGGCGGCTAACCGCAGCGCGAATCATGTGACCGAAAAGCTGGCCAATCCAGCCGAGAATAAACAGCGCCAGGCCCATCATAAACAGCGCCGCAATCACACTGCCCTTTTCGCGATCGGAACTGCCTCGCGTATGGCGCCCCACATCCATGAGCACGCGCCCCGCTTCACTGATCATGGTAATACCATGCAAGACCGCCACCATCTGAACGTTCAGGCGCATATCCCCATTGAGGATATGACTTAGCTCATGTGCCACCACACCCTGTAACTGCTCGCGATTCAGCGATTCGAGACAGCCCTGCGAGACGGCAACCACGGCGTCCTCCTGACTCAGCCCGGCAGCAAACGCGTTAATGCCGCGCTCATTCGGTAACACATACACGGGCGGCACAGGCATACCCGCCGCCAGCGCCATTTCCTCCACAATATTGCGCAGACGCTGTGCCTTGAAGTCTTCGTCTTGCGGAGTAAGAGGCTTGCCTCCCATCGCTTCGGCAACCACATGGCCACCGTCACGCAAATTCCACCACCGAAAAACGACGCCCATACCAATCACGCCGCTAACGAGCGCGGTGATGGCCGACATACGCGCCCAACCCAAACGCTCCATTCCCCACATCATGGCCTGCAGCAGGTTCGCCTGTTGCGGAGGGCTGCCCTCGCCGGCGACCAGCCCCGGATCGCTGTACCAGACGAAGGTTGCAACAATGACCAGTGTCAACAGCACCAATGCCGATACCGACACCACGAAGAGGCCCACCAGCCAAAAGGTCTGCTTACGCGCCTGATCCTGTGCGCGATAAAAATTCATGCGCTATCCCTGCATTTTAAAATGAAACTTTGGGGGCTTCCTGAATTTGGGCGCTGTCATCAAACTCCAGCATGGTCGCATCCTGTTTATGACCAAAAGTGGGCGCAAAGAAATTATTAGGAAAGCTCTGACGATAAGTGTTGTACTCCATCACCGCATCGTTAAAAGCCTGACGCGCAAAAGCGACGCGATTTTCGGTAGAGGTTAGTTCTTCATTAAGTTGCTGAATAGACTCGTTCGCTTTGAGTTCGGGGTAGGCTTCTACCGCAATATTCAGTTTACCCAACGCCGATTGCAACATGCCTTCGGCCGACGCCAGTTTGCTTAACGCCTGCGCACTCTCAGGGTGTGCCGCAGCGGCTTTTAACCCAGCCAAGGCCTCGTTACGGGCCGAAATCACCGCCTCGAGTGTCTCACGTTCGTGACTCAAATAGGCTTTGGTCGCCTCCACCAGATTGGGAATCAAGTCGTAACGACGCTTTAACTGCACTTCTATTTGAGCAAAGGCATTCTGAAAACGGTTTTTCAGTGCTACCAAAGTGTTGTAGATACGAATGACGTAAAACACCAAAAAGATGAGTACCAACCAAGAGATGATTGTAGAGAATTCCATGTCACTTCCTTTGTTTGTCTGTAGCGTGGTGAAGAGTGTTATTTAGTATAGGGTAAAAAACAATGCACTTAAGCCGCCTTTTCAACCCGGTCACACACTCGCCACGCATGGCGTTAAAACCTTTCTTTATCTTGCGACAACTTTCGACTTAACTTAAAGACAGCTTATTTGTTTCGCGCGATCAGTTTTTGTGCGCAGAGACCCCTACTTCACCCTCTAATCGCTACAGGAGCTAGCATGAAAGCTGGATTAAAAACCTTATCCGTCATCATCACGTTTTCGTTTCTCGCAGCATGTGGCGAAGACAAAAAAGACAGCGCATCAACACCCTCTTCTCCCGCTGACAGCACGCAAATGTCTTCAGGCATTACTGATTCTATTAAAGAAGGCACTGACAGCCTGAAAAACATGGTCAAAGATACCGGCACCGCCATTGAAGAAGGCGCTGGAAAAGTACTAAAACAAGCGGGCGACATTGCCGATGAAGCGGCAGACATGGCAGCAGGTGCTGGCAGCGCCATTGGCGAAAGCGCTCAGGCCGGCGTCGAGAAAGCAGAAGAAGTTGTCGACAGCTCAGTGAATGCCGTAAAAGATGCGGGTGCTTCAGCCATGAACAAAGTGGATGAAGTCAGTCAATCCCTTATGGGCAGCACGGAAGAATCAGCCGAAGAAAACACAGCAGAAGACGAAAAGGACTCCACCATGGACAAGGCAAAGAAACTGTTTAACTACTAAACGTCTACTATGTAAAGCGGGCAGCAGTTTATTTACGCGCCCCTCTGTTGTTGGCTAAACATGTCAGACAAGGCACGTTTGTTGGTGTTGATTAAATGAGAAATATTTCGCTTGTGGCTCAAACGCTCTTTCTACTGATCGGTATGTGGTCGTTAGCCTCTCAGGCCGTATCAATTGAACAGATAATCATCAATAAGCCGTTGTCTGATAATGACCGCAGATACGATTATACAAAGCGTTTGCTTGATCTCGTGCTCACGGTAACCACAGCGTCTCATGGCGAGTTCAAACTCAATGAAGCCCAAACCACCATGACTCGCAATCGCACATTTGTGGAGTTAAAGAAAGGCGAAATTATTCATGTGATGGCCGAGGCGCCCAAACCGGGTTGGGAGGAAGAGTTAATACCGGTAAGAGTACCCATCAGAAAAGGCATTCAGGGTTTTAGGCTGTTTATTATCAAGCAGCAAAACCAAGCATTACTCGCGAATGTCGACTCGCTGCAGTCTCTTCAGCAATATCCCACTGGATCGGGATCACAGTGGTCTACCCTACGCGTAATGGAAGAAGCTGGTTTTACCGTGGTCTCAGGCAGCCACTACGATGGCCTGTTTGACATGCTGAATCTGGGGCGTTTTATCACCTTCGGGCGCGGCGTAAATGAAGCATTCAGAGAGGTAGAGGCATTCAAGGAGAAGTTCCCCGATCTAACGGTAGACGAGCACGTGGCACTGTTTATTCCCCTGCCTACCTACTACTTTGTTTCACCCAAAAAGCCAGCGTTGGCAGAGCGGATAAAAGCGGGCCTGACGCTGCTTATTCAGGATGGACGCTTTGACACCTTCTTTTATCAGCACCACTGCGAAGACCTGAGAAAAGCCAATCTTGCCAAGCGTAAGATATTCAGCATTCCCAACCCTAACCTTTCTGCCAAAACACCTCTTGATGTAGCGCATTACTGGCATAATCCAAACACCGATCTCAAAGGTATTTGTGACTAGCGGGCGCCTTTTAAAAACGAAGAGGGTCTATCCATTAATAAAATGCGTCCCCTTTTATCGTTCCTTCATAAAAAACTGCAGCTGCTCAACCACAGCGTCATAAATCAAGTTAATATCCATAATTGCTCGCTGGTCACCGCCCCTGTAAGCCCAAACATCTATCATGAAGACCAAGGTCTTATTTGAAAGGGTTGTACTGACCCATCCTCTGCACTTTGAATCGCCAAAATGTACAAAATCTGCACTTATGCTCTCAATATTTTCAAAGGATTGGGGTACCGGAATTGAGCAAGTAGTTAAGAAAGGAAGTTCGTCTATTGCAGATCTATACTTAGTATTCTTTACGCCCCAA
>JAWWBW010000110.1:0-10047 GCA_033720775.1 Oleiphilaceae bacterium
ATGCGTTTGGCCTCGCTGAGTTGCTGAAACTTCTGATCGCAACCTCCTTTGTCCGGATGATGCTGTTGCGCCAATGCGCGATAGCGTTGTTTCACTGCCGGATAATCGGCGTCTGCCGGTAGCCCGAGTGTTTGCAGAGCCTCTGTTTTATCGTTACCCGCCAAAAAGCGCGTCCAGAAATCCTGCAGCAACTGGTTGACCTCGTCTTCAGAGGTTTCAAAGTAATGGTCCAGGTTGAGGTAGTACTGCTTGACGCTGTCATGGTGGGCAAGCGCAGCCTGGCCAGCGGTATAGGGTAAACGCTCCAGCTTTACAGAGGTGATGTTGAGGTAGAAGCTTTTCTGCTCCAGATAGCGGTTCTGTAAGGTATAGAGAGCATGCTTGGCGAGAAAGTGGGCACAGAACAGTTCACGACTTTGTTTGAGGTTGAGCTGGCTGAAGGGCTCCAAGCCGAGCTGCTGACAGTGGCTTATCACCGCATGCTCATTAGTGGAGGCGTTGTTATCGAGAAAGGCATCGATGGCATCGATGATGGCTTCTAGTTCCGCTTGCAAGACTTATACTCGCACAAAGTCTGAATAAAAAATGCACAGCCTGCTCCAACGTGCGCTAAAAACCGTTATAATGCGCGCCCGCTGAAACAGGCCAATCGAGGTTAGTATGCAGTCTTTGCTGGGTGCCGAAAAGTACGAATTCAATAAGTTGCAGAAAAAGCTGCGCAGCGGCATGGGGCGCGCCATTGCCGATTTTAATATGATCGAGGACGGTGATCGTATTATGGTGTGTCTGTCTGGCGGGAAAGATAGCTACACCATGCTCAGTATTCTGCAAAGTCTGCAGAAGAATGCACCCATCTCATTTGAGCTGGTTGCCGTGAATCTCGACCAAAAGCAGCCCGGATTCCCCGAGCATGTACTGCCCGAATACCTCGAACAGCTGGGTGTTGAGTACTACATTATCGATCGCGATACCTATTCCATCGTTAAATCCAAAATTCCTGAAGGCAAAACCACTTGCGGTTTGTGCTCCCGCTTGCGTCGCGGCACGCTGTATTCGTTTGCCGAGGATATCAAAGCCAATAAAATCGCACTCGGCCACCATAAAGACGACATCGTCGAAACCCTGTTTCTGAACATGTTTTATGGTTCCAAGCTGTCGGCCATGCCGCCCAAATTATTGTCTGATGACGGCCGAAATATTGTCATTCGCCCCTTGGCATATTGTCGCGAAAAAGACATCGCACGTTTTGCTGAGATCATGGAGTACCCCATAATTCCGTGTAACTTGTGTGGTTCTCAGGAAAACCTGCAGCGCCAGGCCATCAAGCACATGTTGCAGGATTGGGAAAAACAGCACCCCTCCCGAATCGAATCCATATTCAGTTCTTTACAGAATATTGCCCCTTCGCAAATGGCAGATACCAAGCTGTTTGATTTTGAAAATCTTAAGATTGATCGCAGCGGTGAACGCAAGCCCTATGAGTTTGAGCTAGACCAAACCATTTCATCATCTCGTCCGAAGGACGATGACGATATTGTGCAAATTCTCGAATTGCACTCGCCTCACTAGCGCGGTTGACGCTTTAAAGTTAAAAATATGACGTAGGTAGAAAAATGAAGGGGCAATAAGGCGTATATTGGTCCGCATTCGCACAACCAAGGAAGGACTGTGTTGCTATGATACTGCTTACCAAGGGAATGGTTTTCTCTCGCTTTTCAAATTCCCTCGAATCAGATTTTGGTTCAATTAACCTAGTTCTCCTATTTTCAGTCTTGTGGACAGAAGCAGGCTCTATACTCTTAAGAAGCTTTTCGTTGAAACGGAAGTGTTTATTTCGAACATTTAGGACAGGGAGAGAAGCATGCGTCACTATTTCGCATTCCTAATTTCGGCATTTTTTTTTGTATTGGGATGTGCTCATCTTATCAAAGTAAAGGACCCTAGAACGGGTATTGAACATTCCGTTCCCACTAAATTTGCAAAAGTGCCTGGTGTCGAAGAGCTGGCAAAACTGTGTGCGACTAAAGGTGGGCGGAAAATAAACAGAACTTTGAATGCGGAAGGCTATTTAGATCGTACTGAAAGTCAGTGCGGTTATGCTTGCTGGGAGCATATTATTTTTTCACACCTTAAGTACGTGGAAATTGAGATTGACAATTCTGAACTTAATGAAGTGACACCTCAGTCAGGAATTTGGAAGTTCTATAAATCTAGTCTCGCTAGCAACGAGTGTGAACCTCATATCACGGGTTTCGTGAAGGCAAGAAAAAGGTACCAAACCTTTACAAGTGAACACTGTTTGTCAGCGGTAAGAAATTCCCAAATAGAAAGTCGATATGAAAGGTTGATTGAAGAAGAACTGATTCCGTTAACCAACAAATATAACTCCCAAATTTGGGAAACTACAGAATCATTCAGAGATAGGAATGATAAAACAGTCATTGCGGAACAAAGAAGTTACTACTTAGTGCCTAATCATAGTGTTCTAGATCCGGGTTGGGGAATAAGTTGCGGCCAGCTCGGTTTTTGGAACTACGATACAACCTTTGAAATGGAAGTCTTTAAGTTGAAAGGAGTCAACAAAGATGAGTTTATTCGAGTCAGAGAGCATTTACCATAACGCATTATTAGCAGATGCTTCGTATCTATTGTTTGAAAAAAATGTTGATTATTCCGACAGCTCTGGAGAAATTCTGGCAGCTGCAGAAAGGAAGTTTGTCCAGAGAGGCTTTACTAGCGATCAATTCTCCGAATTTAGAGAACGGTATTTAATCGTTGATCACTTGCCTAATCAGAGCATTGGCCTGTCTATTACTCTTTTCGAGGATCGAATCACCACTCGTCGTACTATTTCATTTAGAGGAACTGAGCCTGCCCCAGCGTTAAGTTTTGCACAGGATCTAGCGCGAGACATTATCCTCGCATTGGGGCTAGATGAGGTTACCCTAGGGTTGGGGCAATCTCCTGTCATAAGGGAGTTTCTTCAGAAAAATGGATTAATCGATGGCTCCGGTAGCGCTGCTCCCCAGTACGCAGGGCAAGTAGGAATTACTGGGCACTCTTTGGGTGGGCATCTAACTCTTATGACCGCCCTCGATTATCCCGACTTAGTAGATAAGGTATACACGTATAACGGAGCGGGGATAGCGCTGTTCGACAGTCTTTACAATCTATTCCTAAAACCTTTTTTATCTAATTCCTCCTCGTCAGAGTTAACTTATTTATCCGATAGAACAACCAACGTATATGCGGCACCGGGATTCGAGGTCACGCACAGTTTACTTTGGTTTGACTACATTGGTGCTCAGTTACCATTGTTCATTGAGAAGCAGGGTGGAAATACTTCGATTGGAAATCATTCGATGAGTTTCTTGGTTGATGCCCTTTCTGTACATCGAGTATTGGCACTAATTGGACAAAATTTGGACGTACAAGATATTGACCGGATTCTTTGGAGTTCATCCAATCGAGAAAATGAATTAGTCAATCCTCATACGGGATCACCAGAACTAACGAATCCGTCTCAAGCGGGGATTTCTTTGCGTACAGTTATAACGCATCTATCGACAATCTTTGGGGGGCAAACACTAGGAGGTTTAAAGAGTACTAACGATGCGGTTAAGTTTTACAACGAAATTGTAAAACTTTTGGGCGCCGGGAATCATTTCTCTCTTCTCGTCTTAGATGACTTTTCAGACCCCGTCGGCACAGCCATGCACGACCCTAGCCATTCCGCGACCGCCCTGCGTTATGCATTGCTAGAAGGTGTGCCCTTTGTGGTGGTGCCGGATGACGCCTACAACCAGGGGATTTTCAGCTCCTCGCAACAGAATGCGCAATACGGACTGGACGTGTACAGCGAACAATTCTGGATCGACCGCGTCGCTTTTTACGAGCGCTTGATGGAGCGCAATAAAGAAGATAAGCAGGATGGTGACGGTGGCTCGGTCGTTGGCGGCGGCGACATGCACTTTTACGACTTCAGTCAGGTGGGTGAAGTCGATGCCAATGGCCAGCAGCGCACAGAGCCCGTTCATATTCGCGGTAGCGAGGCGCACAATACAAGTACGCCAATGCTGTATCCCAATATAGTATTCGGAAGACCCGATAACGATACTGGCAATGATGCGCTTGTGGGTGGTCTCGCAAGTCGGGGTGATCATCTTTATGGCATGGCGGGCAACGATACCCTGCTAGGCTATGGTGGCAATGATCTGCTCGATGGCGGGCTGGGCAGTGATCACCTGCAAGGAGGCACTGGTCACGATCGCTTGTTAGGCGGGGAGGGCGCCGATCAACTCGAAGGCGAAGCCGGCAACGATATGTTACTCGGCGGTGCAGGCAACGACATCCTGCACAATGGCGATGGCAACGACGTGATCCTGGGCGGCACAGGGGATGATCGCTATGAGGTTTCATCCAGCAACGGTAACGTCTGGCTCTACGATGATGGCGGCGATATTTATGTTGATGGCCAACAGATTACCCAGCTCCAGCAAGTCGCCGAGGGCGCCGAAGTCTACCGCGATAATCTTGGCCACCTTTGGGCGTCGGCGGACGATCGCTGGGTGGTAAAGCTGGGAGACGACAGCTTTCTCACGGTGTTGCATAGTCCGTCTCCGGGCACCAACCCACTCAGCACCAGCGCAGGTTTTTCATTGCCCGACGCCAGCCCGCAACTGCCCAATCTGGCCAACTTTGGCTTCACTATTACGCCTGCCGTTGCGCCTTCGGTTCCCGGTGGCCTCAACACCATTCATGCCGATGCGAGCAATCCTAATGGATCCTTGGAATATGGCACCGCCAATGCCGATATGATGATCGGTTACGCCAATCAGAATCGCCTGATAGGCGAAGGTGGCGACGATGTGCTACTGGGCGCGGGTAACATGGATATTCTCGAAGGAAATGAGGGGGGCGATCAGCTATATGCAGGTAGCCCCGGTGATGTGATCGATGGCAATCAGCCGATCAGTGGGCCGCGCGATGTGCTTCTGGGCGGTAGCGGAGACGATTATATTGTGGGCAGTGCCGGCCAAAACTTTATGACCGGCGGTGCTGACCAGGACACCATTCTGGCGGGTGCGGGAGATGATTATATCTGGAGTGACTCCGATGGCACGGCGCTTGATGGTTGGCAGGTCATTTCAACTATAGATGTCAGTCGCTATCTTACGTCCCAATCCTACCCGGGTAGCACACACGTTCGCTATGTTAGCGGAGGCGGTGGTGACGTGATTGTGGCAGGCTCAGGCGATGATTTTGCTTCTGCCGACGATGGCGAGGATATCGTCGATGGAGGTGCAGGGTTTGACGTGCTCGTGGGTGGGCACGATCACGATGTGATCTCAGGTGGCGCCGATATCGACTGGATCTATGGTGATTATCGCGACTATGAATCGGGGGCGACTCCGCGTGGTGACTTGCACGGAAATGACGTGTTACTGGGCGGGGCGGGTGACGATTACATCGAAGGCAACGGCGGTCACGACTATATTTTGGGCGGCGACGATGACGATCGCTTGCGCGGAGATTACGGTGCCGGCATGCAAACCTTTGCGGGTAACGATGTGCTCGATGGTGGCAGCGGTCACGACACACTCGAAGGTGGCGCCGGTGACGATCTGCTTATTGGTGGCACGGGCAACGATTATCTGTATGGCGAAGAGGGCAGCGACACCCTGGAAGGTGGCGCTGGCGATGACTTGCTCGAAGGCGGCGCTGGCGAGGATTTCCTGGACGGTGGCGGTGGTGACGATATATTACGCGGTGGAACAGGCCTCGACATCTATTATTTTGACAAAACCGCCACTCCCCAGAGCGTTACGATTGATGACCCCGATACCATGCGTCTCGTGTTTGGCACCGGCGTTCATTCGAGCATGATTTCGCTGGGCGTTGGTTCGCTGTTAATCGATCTGGGTGACAATAACGAAATTCATATCGAAGGCTTCGACATCAACAATGCGACCGCAGATATCGGCCTGAGCGAAGTGGTATTTGCTTCAGGAGAAGTCTGGTCATATCAGGATCTGCTGGCAGTGGGGTTCGATTTTAGCGGCACGGAAGAAGGGGAGGCACTTTCTGGTAGTGCCGTGACCGACAGGCTGTATGGGCTTGGTGGTAACGATACGCTGCAGGGCTTTGCTGGTGATGATGTGCTCGACGGTGGCGAGGGCGCCGATGTGCTCCAGGGCGGTAGCGGGAACGATCGATACTATGTGGACCATGTAGGCGATCAGATAATAGAACAGGCCAACGAAGGGCAGGATCAAGTATTCAGTCGTCTTGATCATACGCTCGACGCGCATATTGAAGACCTGAGTCTGCTGGCTGAGCAGGATATATCCGGTACGGGTAATACGCTAGATAACACGCTGGTGGGCAATGCAGGCAATAACCAGCTCACCGGGCTGGCTGGCAACGACGTACTGGATGGCCAAGCCGGCAGCAACCTCCTCTTGGGAGGAAGCGGCGATGACACCTATCATGTGCGCAGCGACGGGGATACCGTGGTTGAACACAACGGCCAAGGCCGCGACACAGTGATTGCCCATGTCGATACGGTGCTGGCCGAGCAGGTTGAGCAGCTGGTTTTGGCGCCCACTGCCAGTCATGGAACGGGCAATGCCTTGGCGAACACCCTTATCGGGAATGCCAGAGCCAACCAGCTTGATGGCGGTCTGGGTGCCGATATCCTGCAGGGCGGTTTGGGCAACGATGTGTATATCGTCGACGATGACGGTGATCAGATAATCGAAGCCGAACAGGCCGGCAAGGATACGGTGCAAAGCAGCGTGAGCCATGTGTTGGCGGAGCACGTTGAAGACTTACAGCTGACCGGGTCCGATGCCATCGACGGCACGGGTAATATGGCGGATAACCTCCTCACCGGCAACGCTTCGGATAACACCCTGACCGGCGGTGCCGGCAACGATACCCTCGAAGGTGGCCTGGGTAATGATGTGCTTGACGGCGGCAGCGGTGACGATACCTATGTGATAACTGCCGGTGACGGGCACGACACCATCCACGATAGTGGTGGCGATGATCAACTGGTGTTGAGCGCGCACTATCGAGCGGGTAACACTCTGGTCGCGCAAGAAGGCAACGATCTGGTGATTCAGCATCTGGAATCGGGTGACGAGATTCGCGTGGTTGATCACTTTGCCAATACCGCAACGCGCATCGAAACGCTTACTCTAAGCAGCCTTGATGGGGCGGTATTGGGGGATACCGGAAACGACACCTTAAGCGGCACTGCTGCGGATGATGTGCTGGCCGGTTTTGCCGGTGACGATACCTTAAGCGGCGGCGGGGGCGATGATGTACTGCGCGGCGGTGCCGGTAACGATACCTATGTGTATGCCTTAGGCGATGGGAATGACCTGATCGTCGATGAGGCCGGGCAATCCACATTGCGCCTCGGCGCAGGGATTGCAGCAGCAGATTTGAGTTTGCACGATGCGCCATCGGGTCTCGTGCTGACCATCGCCCCGGAGGGTCTGCCCGCCAGCACGATTACCTTGGCTCAGCCTAATTTGGGCGCAGCGATTTCTTTGCTAGAACGTATCGAGCTGAATAATGGCGACATTCTCAGTGGAGAAGAACTGAGCAATCTGTACACCGGCCCTCGTGCCCCCTATGCACCCAATCAAGAGACATTGAGTGAGACGCTGCGCGTGGATCACCCCTTCAGTTTTACCGTGCCTCTGGAATCTTTTGTGGTAGAGCCTGGCGATACCGTGACGTACAGCGCGACACTGGCCAGTGGTGATGCCTCGCCTGACTGGCTCAGTTTTGACGCCAGTACGGGTACCTTCAGTACCCATGCCGCATATGCCGAGATGAGCAATGTGGATGTGCGCGTGACGGCCACCACACAAGCCGGACTCACGGGCGCACGATTGCTGCAACTGACGCTGCCGGAATATCAATCCGACAACAGCACGGGCGGCTACTGGGGCTCGGAAGTGTACACCGGTTCTTCGGCTCGCGATGTGATTGATACCTATGTGGGTGATGATCAGGTCATGGCTGGTGCCGGTAACGATACGGTACGCACCCATGAGGATCACGACCTGGTATTGGCGGGTGACGGCAACGATCAGGTCTATGGCGGCAGTGGCCACGACACCCTCTACGGCGAAGGTGGAGAAGATCGCCTATACGGTGATGCCGGTGATGATCTATTGGTCGGGGGTGCCGACGAGGATGTACTCGAAGGCGGCGATGGCGACGATATTCTTATTGGTGGTGCCGGGCCAGATTATCTCTACGGCGAGGGCGGTAACGATGTCTTCGTCATTGATGATGGTTTTGAGTATGACGAAATCTACGCCTATCGCTCTGCGGAAAACGAAATCAATGCCGTGTACATTCGCGCGAATGTAGACGCCGATGCAGCCGTCTTCACCCGTGCCGATCAAAGTCTGGTGATCGACTTCCCAAGCACAGGCGGACAGATCTTTCTATGGGAATATTTCGATAGCGATACGGCCGACGGGCGCTTTGTTGGGGAGTTCCTGCCTATTATTTTTGCCGGTGGCACAACACCCCAAACTCTCGATTTTACGGCGGTCAATCAACGCACCACGGTGGCTACCCAAGCGGCAGATGTGATCACCGGCTACAACACGGCCGATGTGCTGTCAGGATTAGGTGGCGACGATCAGATTGATGGGCGCGATGGCGATGATGTCTTACATGGCGATGCCGGAATGGATCGCTTGTGGGGCAATAATGGCGACGACCAACTCTTTGGCGGCGCTGATAACGATACCCTGTATGGGCAAAATGGCACCGATCACCTCGAAGGTGGTGATGGCGACGATACGCTGCACGGTGGCGCGCATGATGACGATCTTTATGGGCAGGCCGGTATTGATACGCTGAACGGCGACAATGGTGACGATACGCTCGACGGCGGCAGCGGCGATGACACCCTGAACGGTGGCTTTGGTGCCGATACGCTTTATGGGGGTGCGGACCACGATACCCTCGATGGTGGTAGCGGTAACGATCAGCTGTTTGGCGGCACCGGGAATGACCACCTGCACAGTCACTATTCACAGGATGATGTGCTGCAGGGCGATGCGGGTAACGATACCTATTACGTATCCCTCGGCATCGGCTCACAGCTTGTGATTGATGAGCAAGGGTTGGCTTCCGATCAGGATTCACTGCAAATTACCTTACCCAACAACGCCAGTTATCGCTGGTATCGTGATGGCAACGACCTGATGCTACGCGTGATTTATGCCGATGCTGATGGCGTTAGCACTTTGCATCTGCGCAATGCCTTTGGTCATACAGCGTCACAAGTCGAAACCATCACGATCAACGGTTTTGCACAATCACTCAGTACCTTGCTGGCCGACAGCAGTTTTCAGTCCGGTACCAGCCATACCGATACGCTCACAGGCTTGGCCGGTATGGATGCCCTGCAGGGTGGTGACGGTAACGATACTCTTGATAGTGCCGGAGGGAATGACCTGATTGCCGGAGGTGACGGGGATGATACGTTGCGTGGTGGACAGGGCAGCGATGTGCTCGATGGCGGTGCCGGTAACGATGTGTTTGAAGTGGCGAATGCACAAGATGGCAGTGATGATGTTTTCATCGGTGGTGAGGGTGTTGATACCATACTTGCCACCGGCGGCAACAACGATCTCTATCTGGGGCAAGTCGATACCTCAATTGAGGTGATAGACGGTGGCAGCGGCACCACGCGTTTGCGCGGCAAGGATCTGGATTTGAGCCAGACCACGCTGGTGAATATCGATCACATCCTGGTTGGCTCTAATCAAAAACTCATCGCAACGGCCAACAGCGATACAATCAGAATCAACGCTTCGAGTGGCGCAACGGTCGATGCGGGGAGCGGTGACGATCACATTTACGTACAAGCCGGTTCTGGATCGGGAGCCAGTGAAATGCGTGGAGGTGAAGGGCACGACACCCTGCAACTGGACAACGCACTCACGCAGCTCAATGTGGATATTTTGAATGGCATCGAAACCCTCGATACCGGTGATGGCATACAAC
>JAWWBW010000111.1:0-10000 GCA_033720775.1 Oleiphilaceae bacterium
AGTGCCCGGATAGCTCAGTCGGTAGAGCAGGGGATTGAAAATCCCCGTGTCGGCAGTTCGATTCTGTCTCCGGGCACCACTTATTCCCTTCAAAACCCGCGCCAGTCGCGGGTTTTGTGTTTTTGGGGCTATGCCCTACCCACCTATGCTCCAGCCAATGTTTCCAGGCACAAAAGTATCAGATAGAAAAGCATTGTTTCCCCGCGAGCAAACGCTGGTGCAGCGTGACAAGAGCACTGCTCAATTGATTCCGTTCCGTTCAACCCTGCCCTTGCTGATGCTTAGAATCCAAGTAATATTTTCACTTGATTAAAATAATGGATGTGACCCCTTTTCGCCCTTGCCTATCCGTTTGGCTTACTTTCTTCGAGGCAATTGATCGCTTCTTCGCTCGTGTAAAAACCCGCCAGGCGTCGGCGAATTAGGGCTTCGAGCTGGCCGTTTTGTTTGATCGCCTGCAGCACACCGGGAGCGAATGCCTGTACTTCGGTCATCAGCTGCTGTTGACCAATACCCAAGTCCTCCAGTAGTTCGCCTAAGGGCGCACTGCCGTATTGATGAAAAACATAATCGACTACCACGCCATAGGCGCGCTTGAAATAGGCGCTTTTGCGAAAACGCAACCAGAACTCGTAACCCAACACCACAAACTCGGACAGATCGACGGTATCCATCCCTTCTTGAAAATCGCCGATCGGCGTATTTTCGAGCGTATCCCAAAGGGCCAGGGCAGAGGCTTTGATATCCTCATCGCTCAGCGAATGTTCGAGGAATTCGCGACTTTCCCGCAACAAAAAGGCAAGATTTTTGACGATATAGTTGCGCACATTATCTTCTATGGCCCCCTCAAACTTCGGGGCACCTTTGTCCACCATACGTTTACCCAGCTTGAGCATGGAGGCAACGCCAGGAACATGCTTACTGACGATGTTTTCTTCGTAGATGTAGCGCATTATCGCTTGATACAACACCCCCGAGATTAAGTCGCGATAGACGGGCAACGTCACCAGATGATCGATAGCAAATGTGCGTTGCTCCGATAACTCCAATAGCTTGTCGACCAGCTCCTCGAATTGCTGCCCACTCAGCAACTCCTTCAATAGTGCCTCGCGATGTGATTTGGAGCGAAATAATGCGGTAGCCGCCTCGCCGGCAATTTCAGCTATGCCTCCCGGAATGTCGTTTTCGATCACATTGCGCTGAATCACCGCTTTGACCTGTTTGGCCGTTACCAGCGACTTGAGTGGTAGCTCGCAGAAGCTTTGATATTGCGCGGCCAGCTCAGATTCGAACCAGTGCAGAAATGCTGGCGTTTCAAACTGCCTGAGTTCGTGCTGCACATGGCATTCAAACAAGGCCTGGGCACGTACTTTTGCGGCATTTTCATGATCGCTCATAGTGGCGCTCCGTGGTTGCAGGGTGACTCAGTGTTCATGCCGCAGCGCTCAGTACTGGCGCATCCTCAGAGTGATGACGGCCAGTATTGCCGATGGCGCTTAGACCGGATGTGATACCAGAAAGCCATCGTTTTTTGGGCGGCAAGGAGTATTTAGCGATGCGTGTCAGCACGGTGCGATATTGCTGCCAGAACGTTCCCGTATTGTAGGGTAAACCATATTCCGCGCACAGCGCCCGCACTTTCGGCGCCAGCTCCTCATAACGCTCAGCGGGGATATCGGGAAAGAGGTGGTGCTCAATCTGAAAGCTAAGATGTCCACTCATTCGGTGCAGCCACTGACCTCCAGTGAAATTACTGGATCCCAGCAATTGGCGGTAGTACCACTGCCCCCGGGTCTCGTTCTCACATACCTCGGGCTCAAATGTCTCGGCATGCTCGGTAAAATGACCGCAGAAAATAATCGTCGACGCCCACATGTTGCGCGTCAGGTTTGCCAGCGCATTACCCAGTGCCACCTTGGGGGCCATGGGACCGGCAAGCAGAGGAAACAACACATAGTCCTTGGCAACCTGCTGCGCGCCCTTGCGCGCAAAGCGCTTGAGAAACGGGATCTTGTCTTTCCAGGTGAGTTCACCCTGCTGAATACGATCAAACTCCAGCTCGTTGAGTGCCACTCCCCACTGAAACCCGACACTGAGCATGCCGTATTGCACGAACTGCACGAGGTGCTGCGGCCGCCAGGGTATGTCGTCACTCAGGCGCAATAGTCCGTAGCCATAGTCACGATCGCGCCCGATGATGTTGGTATAGGTGTGATGTTCGAAATTGTGCGTGCGTCGCCAGGAATCGCCATCGCAAACCGTATCCCATTCATAATCACTCGATACCAGCACGGGATCATTGGTCCAGTCGTATTGCCCATGCATGATGTTGTGGCCAATTTCCATGTTCTCAAGAATTTTCGAGAATGCCAGCAAGCCCACACCCAACGACCAGGTGACCGGGTTGAGCGAAAAATGGATTAACCCTCGACCACCAAGCTCGCTGTATCTACTGAGGCGCATCATATGTCGAATATGGTCTAGATCGCGCTGTCCCAGATCATCGATCACCTCCTGACGTAAAACATCCAGCTTCTGCCCAAACGCGTCAAGCGCTTCATCGCTTAAATGGTGACGCTTTGATTGTGTCCTGTTCATCTTGTGCTCCTCTGCCTTCGACGCTTGGCGTCGCAAGACATGTGATAAAAAAGTCAGTGCCCGCTCGATATCATTTACCAGTCGGCTATACGCACGTGGCCCTGCGGGGCAGCAATGCAGGCCTGTACCCGCTGTTGCGATGCATCGATGAGCTGACCCGTGCGCAAATCGCGCAAAGCACCCTCTCCTCTCTCGCAACTACATTCGTGGCAGATACCACTGCGGCACCCGAACTTTGGTTGTAAACCGGCACGCTCAGCCAGCACCAGCAGGCTATCGGATCCACTAGAGCCAATGGTTTTTCCGGAGCGCACAAAATGCACCTCGCCACTGACGCGCTCATGCTGTAAATGCTCGGCAGCGTCAACCCCTAGCCCAAAGGATTCCTGCTGTACGGCACTCGCATCCAAGCCTTGTACAGAAAGGTGGGACAATACGCTTTGGCGAAACCCGGTGGGGCCACAAAGATACATATCTTCTGCGCACACAGACTCACTCAATCCGGCCATATCCTGCTGCGAAAGCCGGCCCTGCGTAGCAGAGAAAAAGGGTAAAAATCGAAAGCCGGGGTATTGGTTTGCCATGGCCTGCAGGCGATTCTTGAAAATCACATCAGCCGGCTTTCGCACACAATAAAGAAGCGTGGTTTGCGCCAATGGATAGTGCGCATAAAGCGATTCGAGCATGGACATGATCGGGGTAATGCCGCTGCCCGCTGCAATAAACAGTCGTCGCCTTGCATCTTCATCACGCACTCCTTCATGCAACCCTTCAGGCGCGGCGCGAAGTGTGAACTCACCTTGCGCAGAGCCGAGACCAAGAATATCACCGGTCTTGACGGTGTTGTTTACCGCCTGAGAGACGCATCCCGTCTGCACGGCCTTTACCGTAAGCCGAATCAGCCCCGAGACCTGGTATTCCTCAGGGCTGTTCGAAATGGAGTAGTATCTTTTGTGCAGCACGCCATTTTGCTCAATAGTGAGCGGTACGCACTGCCCCGCCTCAAAACCCTGCCAGTGAACCGATGGCTGCAGGTATATGCTTTTGACGCCAGGTGCCTCGTTGTCCACCCTCACAACGCGTGCCCTGAGTGAGCGCGCACACCACAGCGGCGCGACATCTGCAACGAAGCTCTCCGCCACTGCGCACAGCTGTGTTCGCGCGCGTCGCAATAAGACCACGATGTCTGGCCCGGAAGTCGCGGCGATCGTAGAGTGTAAAGGCCTGAAAAGCGGTTTAGCTTGGTTGAAAGGAAAGGCAGTTGGAGCATTCATGCGGACCTCCTGTGAGATCACTTTAGTGTACAGATGTACACCAATGTATGCGCACATAACTTTTCAGTCAACACTTGTACACTAATATTTGGCTATTCCGTGCGCACTTTTCACTCTAGCCATACTATTGAAAGCCTATAAATTGAGATAAAACAGCATCTTGTCTAATCAATATTTATGTGTACACTTGATCACTAATTTCATCTTCTTTCGACAGAAGAATTCCAACGTGACGCGCAGAGAACATAAAAAACAACAGACCCGCCAAGCTCTGATGCAATCAGCATTGACCCTGGTAGGCGAAGACAACAACTTCAACAGCATCAGCCTGCGAGAGGTGGCGAAGAATGCTGGCGTGGTCCCGACTTCCTTCTACCGTCATTTTCGTGATATGGAAGAGCTAGGGCTTCACCTGCTTGATGAGCTAGGACTCATGTTGCGCAAATTAATGCGCAACACCCGTATGCAAGATGACTACATCGAAGCTCTGACCCGAGAATCGGTTCGCGTCTATGCCGGGTTTGTGATGGAGCATCGCAATTATTTTTACTTTATGAATCAAAGCCGCACCGGCGGCACACCAGCCTTGAGAGAAGCGGTACGCACCGAGTTGCGGTACTTTTCGAATGAGCTGGCCACAGACATTCGTCGCCTGCCGATTTTTGACCAGATGAATACCGACGATCTTGGCATCATCACTGAACTGATCGTCGAGACGGTGTTTGCCGGGACTATCGACCTGCTGGATCGAACCAAGACAGATGACAAGGCAACCCGTACCTATGTCGACAACACCATCAAGAAATTACGCGTTATCTGGTTAGGTGCCGGAGAGTGGCAATCCTGAGGCGGGCATTAATATGGAACTATCGCCGAAAGTAGGGCGCTTGAGTTTTTGAATCGCGAGAGGGGTCTGCTTAGCTATGGTTCTCTTGTTCTCTGTTACTCTTTTTCTCTGCCCCTCACGTAGAATTATGCGCAATTAACATAACACGTTTGTCAGCTCGGCTTTGGGCCTGCGTATTTCGCTACGGTGTCGCCATGTCCGTGACCTCGCGCAAACCATCACAACCCGCCTGAAGGCCTCTTTTACAGGCCTGCACCAGCCATTTTTCAGCCTCGGCTTTGCTGCGCTCCAGCGCCTGGGCATGCAGCCTTCCCGCTTCATACTGCGCTTTAACATGGCCTTTCTCGGCGGCTTGTCGAAATAGCGCCAGTGCTTGCGCGGTATCGTTATAGGGCGCCTCAAGGTACATCTTGCCCAAGTGATATTGCGCGCTCACGCTGCCTTTTTCTGCCGCTCGTGCGTACCAGCGCATTGCTGCGGCTAAGCCCTCAGCACCATTGCCTTCTGTCGCCAGGCGCTGTGCCAGTTTCTGCATGGCCACGACGCTGCCAGCCTCGGCGGCCTTTTCATACCACTGCAGAGATTGTTCGGGTTGAAATAAAGGCGTGTTTTCATCTTCGTAGAGGCGGGCGAGGGCCAGTTGTGCATCTGTTTCACCCGCTTCGGCAGCGGAGAGAAATAGCGCATGGGCCTTGTCCAAGTCCTTCGGCACCCCCTGCCCCAGCTTGTATATCAAGCCCACAAAGTATTGGGAATAGGCATGCCCGGCCTGTGCCGCCATACGATGCCAGCGGGTTGCCTCGATCATGTCTCTTGCGACACCTTGGCCAGATTCATATAGCCTTGCCAAAGTTGACTGCGCGTCGCTATGGCCCTGACCTGCGGCAGCCTGATACCACTTGGCTGCCTGTTTGTAGTCTTGTTTAACACCCAATGCATGTTCATAAAAGCGGCCCAGCGCGTATTGAGATGCGGCATCTCCAGCCTCAGCGGCGGCAGCATACCAGCGCGTGGCCTGGGTATAGTCCTGAGCGACACCTTCACCAAGTTCGTAGAGCGTTGCCAAAGTATTCTGTGCAAAAATATAATTTTGACTGGCCGCTTGAGTCAGCCAGTACACCGCCTGATCACGATCCTGCTTGATGCCATCGCCTTCCCAATACATGAGCCCCAATAGACTTTGCGCCCCCACGTGCCCCTGATCGCCTGCCTTTCGGTACAACTCAGCCGCACGCGCTAGATTCTGATGCACCCCTCGACCATGCTCGTACATCTCACCAAGATGAAACATCGCCGCGACATGGCCTTTAGTCGCCGCGGCATTTAATAGGGGGAAGGCCTTGGCATGGCTCTGTATTACGCCCTCACCACGCTGATACATCATGCCCAACTCAAACTGGGCGGCAGTATCATTGAGATCGGCCGCGCGCTGAAACCATCGGGCGGCTTCTTCGCTGTTCTTCTTAAAACCCATACCGGTTTTATACATCAAACCAATAAAATGCAGGGCATGGGGATGATTGCGTTCGGCGGACAAGCGGAACCAGCGAATCGCTTCATAGATATCCTGTGTCACGCCCTGCCCTTGCTCGTACATCAAGCCAAGCTCGTGCTGTGCCGCTGCGTGCCCCTGCTCTGCGGCCAGACGAAAATAGTCGGCTGCGCGCACCGCATCTTTGACACCCCCTTCACCGGATTGAAAAATCTTCCCTAAACGAAACCGGGCATCGACGTCACCTTGCTCGGCGGCTTTTGTCAGCCACGCGACGGCCTGCGCCATATCGACCGGTACACCCAGCCCCTGCTGAAAAATACTTCCCAGTTGGTACTGGGCCGGCGCATAGCCTTGCTCGGCGGCCGCCAAAAACAAGCCGCGCGCCTGCTCAAGGTCGCGGTATTGAGCCGACTCAAGATAAATTTGCCCCAATAGAAACTGTCCGTTGAGATCCTTTCGTTCAGCGGCGATCTGCAAATGCTCGATAGCGCAATCCAGTCTGCCCGCTTCGAGACAACGTTTACCCTGTGCAAGATCTGCACGCAGCGGTGTCGTGAACAACACCGCCACGGCGATCAGAACAGGCTGCAGGCTTCTCATGGACATCATCACCGTACGCCAAAACAGAAGCTGAATGCCTTACTGCCCGAAAACGACCCAGCCGACATTTTCTGTCGTATGACGCACTTCATCGTCTTTGGACTGTTCCTCTTCAACCTTTAACTCCACACTGCTTGCCGTGAGGTTGTTGTAGCGAATGGCCGACGTATCGCCGCCATCGGTGGTTTGCATGTCGGCAAAAATAAGCGGCGTGTTGAGGTTGCGACCAAAGCTCTGCGCCAACCAGTTATGCGTTACTCGATCACCGGTGAAGCCGGCAATCACCTGCATAGCATTGCCTGCAACACTGCTTTGGCCAGCGGTAATGGCGATGTAGTGAATTTGCTCTGCGGCATGACTGCCCAGGGCTTCTGCCTCTTGCACTCTCACCTCAAAACCAGTGCTGCCACTGTTGCGCAGGCGCGTTGTGGTAGTCTGCGTTTCGTTGTCGGATACCTGCTGACTGAGCACCACTGGCGCGCTGGCGAACCCGCCTGAATAACGCACGGTAGACCAGGCATGGGTAACACTGTCAACCTGCCCGGCCTCAACCTGCATACCGTTCCAGTCATGCACACCGGGCATGACCGCCAGATAGGCCAGCGTTTCGGAGGTGTGGCCGCCATCGAGATAGTCCCACTCGTCGATCTTGAACTCGAACCCGGTGCGGGTCACGTTACGTACGCGCACCACAGCGGGCTGAGCCCCCCGGTAACTGGGTGGCCCCATCACAACACGGGGTGCCGAGGGGAAAGCCTGATCAAAGGTCACGGTGTGCCAAGTGCTGCGATTCGGTTGTGAAACAGTCACCTGATCAACCACCAACGCGGGAGCGCTGGCTGGCGACTCCGTACCAGTGCCATCGCTACCATTTCCGCCTGCGCCATCATCGCCACCAGCAGCATCGCCACTGTTCGCAAGCGTGCCGTCAAAGTCTGCACCATCGCCATAAATGCTGAGCACGCGTCCGGCATCGCTATACAGGCCGAATGAACCATCGTTGTTCAGGGTCAACCGGTTAGCCGCCGTGCCATCGGTACTGGTCGCCCAGACCGGAACACCCGCCGCCGTGTACAACACCAGATTACCGTCACTCTGCATACTGAGTCGCACCGCACCGGAGCCATTAGTCCCTGAGGACCATAGTGCTTCCATCGTGCGCCAATCACGCAACACCAGATTGCCATCGCCCTGCATAAACAGCCGGTAGTTGCCGTTGCTCGACTCGATAAACTCGTTGGCATTCAGACTGCCGAGACCCAAAGTATTGTCCGCCGTCACCGTATCACTCGCGCTATCGTTAGCGGTATCACCACCACCCGAGCCGGTGCCCGAGTCATCACCGCTACCACCATCCGGATCACTACCGCTGCCGGAATCTGTGGCGCCATCGCCCGACAACGCGATCAGGAAGGCGACCAGGTCATCCATCTGCTGGCTGCTCAGCTCCAATGGGCGAATATCGGTATCTACACCCGCCACGCCTACAGCCCCTTCGTTGTAACGTTCAATCACACCACGCAGCGTGGCAATACTGCCATCGTGCATATAAGGTGCGGTATGCGCCACTGCGCGCAGAGACGGCACTTTGAACAAGCGGTCATCGCGCGCTCTGTCTGTTTGACGCGCACGCCCGATATCGCCGTTCTGGGCAAGGCCATTGTTGCGGAAACTCTCATCGGTGAAGTTGGCGCCGGCATGACAACCGCTGCAGCGTGCATCACCGAAGAACAGATTAGCTCCGCGACGTTCTGAAGCGTTCAACACACTTCTGTTGCCCTCGAGGTACTCGTCTACCCGTGTTTTGGGAGAGAACTGAATAGCCTGAAAACTCGCCAATGCTTGCGGCAGATTCTGCGCATTGGGCGCTTCACCAAACACCTGCTGGAAACGCGCGGCATAATCACCCTCGGTGCGCAGGCGCTGCAAGGCCTCGCTGATGGGCAGATTCATTTCGTGCGCAGCCTGTATCGGGTCCAGCGCCTGGGTATCGAGCGTTGCACTCAAGCCGCCCCAGCCCTGGAAGCTGGAGAACAGGCGATTCTGCAACATCGGCGTATTCCGCTCGCCCTCATCTGTGGGTTCGTTACCCTGTGCAATGGGCAAACCATCAGTAAAGGTTTTGGAGGGGTCATGACAGGTCGCACAAGAGGTGGTGCGCTCTTTGGAGAGCAACACATCGTTGAACAGCAGTTCACCCAACTCGGCAGCGGCAAAGCTGAAGCGCTCTACATTAAACGCCTGATCGCGCAAGGTATCGAGATGTTCTGGAATGGTATTGGCCAGCGCCGCGCTGGGTTCTTGGTGCGTATCGGCGTAGGCGTAGTGGCCAATTTCATAATCGGCACGCGCAACATTGGAAACATGCACTTGGTCCAGCATCAGCAAGGCATTGGAGTTGACCGGGCCGATGCGTAGCTGGCCGCCAACGTTGAGATCACCAAAACCGCTCACGATGCGGCTGGCGGTCTGCTGACCATTCACAAACAAGGCCATTTCATTACTGGCAGGATCAAAACGGAAAGCCACATGAGTCCAGGCACTACCCACATTGCCACCACTCAGGGTTTGACGGCTACCAGAACTATCCTGCATCTCGGCGCTTAGCGTCGACCCATTGTTCAAGGTCAGTCGCAGCCCATTGCTCAGATCGAACAGGCGAATATCGCTCGTGCTGCTATTGATCTTGCGCACAAACATGTCGACGGTGATACCGTTCTGCAAGGAAGCCCAGCCGGCGTTTTTCGCCACCGACAGGTAGCTGCCCGCCGGGAAGTAAATTCCCTGGCCATAGCGCCCTTCAAGACGATCATTACCGTTATATTCCTGCGGGAAGGCCGCACCGTTCTGCAAGGTGGCGTTATTGAAGTTGCCGGAGGTGTCTGGCGTGAGCGTTACCTGATAGTTGCCGGCCCGGTCTATCTGCTCGTTCATTCCCAACGCAAGCACGTAATTACCATCGAGATAATCATTAAACTCCACTTCGCTGTAGTCGCTGGTATTGGAGCCGATAATCGGATACGCCGGACCACGCACGGAGTAAGGAATGTTCAAATTCGCCACGTCTTTATAGGGGCTCCACATGGTAGTGAACGCGCCCGGGGAAGACAGAAACAGTTTACTGGTTTGAGAGCGATCCCGATTAAGGGGGCCATCAATGTGACGAATGGTACCGCCGGTCCAGCG
>JAWWBW010000112.1:0-9994 GCA_033720775.1 Oleiphilaceae bacterium
AAAACCCTCGCTCGGGAACTGTAATAATATCTTGAGGAAACAACACATAATTAGAATCCAGCACGCCCTTCTCCAAAATATCATCCAAGTATATTGGATATACTTTGGCGCCCTCTTCAGTTTGACGATAAAGCTTGGAAGCATTGCCATTCGCGAATGGAGTAAGTCCTCCCGCCGCTAAAACAACATCCAGTACCGTGATACCTTTACGATAAGGAATAGATTGCTGCATTGCTACAGCCCCCGTCACCCTGATCCTGTGAATAAATTCAGCGCTGGTTGGATTGGTAACGATGACTGTGACTTTAGGGTTGCGAATGTAGTCCGCCAGCTTAGTTTCAATTTCGTTCGACAAAGCACCGGTCGACTTTCCATCGACGCGCAAGTCTCCGACAAGCGGTACAGATATTTTTCCGTCAGGACGAACGGTAACGGCTACCGACAAATCAGGGTTTCGCCAAACGCTGACCTGCAACATATCTCCGATTCCGATCAAATATTCATTAACAACACCGATACTGGACTCAACCGGTAATTCCTCAACTTTATGCGTTGTATTGCACGCTGATAGCAATAGCAGCCCTGCAATAACCGCTGACAACTTCAGACCAAAATGCACCACGGGAATCCCTCCATCACTCAAGATAATTTTCATAGTTATGCCAAGTAAAACTTAGTGGACACCTTTGCCCAACAACACGACTTCAACAGTTTGCACGACAATCAACATATCAAGAAAAAAACTGTGGTTTTTCACATAATACAAATCGTACTTCAGTTTATTGCGCGCATCGTCCACCGACGCACCATATGGATACTTTAACTGCGCCCACCCCATGAGACCGGGTTTGACCCGATGACGCGTATCATAAAAAGGTATCTTCTCCTTCAGGTCATTTACAAACTCAGGCCGTTCAGGTCGAGGCCCGACAAAGCTCATATCCCCTTTTATTACGTTGTATAATTGTGGCAGCTCATCAAGTCGCGTATTCCTGATAAAAGCGCCAACTTTGGTGACACGAGAATCATTCTTTTGCGCCCATATTGCTTTTCCGCCCTTTTCCGCGTCTTGCGTCATACTCCTAAATTTATAGATCTTGAATTCCTTGCCATTCAGGCCCACGCGCACCTGACTATACAAAATGGGTCTACCACTTTCGAGAAAAACAAACAGCGCGGTCAACAGCATCAAGGGCCAAACAATAGCCAACAAGAACAGGGCAACAAAGAGATCAAATACGCGCTTGATTATGTCCCTGCTTTGAGAATAGCTGAACCCGTCAGAAAACGCCGCCCAACCCGGACGTAACATTGCCACTTCGAGCTTCAAGAGCTCACGTTCAATAAAAGGCAGCGGTTCTGACACTCGGACCCCTCGAAGCTTGCAATCCAAAAGATCATCAACAGGAATATTGCCACCTTCACTTCGTCTTCTTTCATCAGGCGCGACCACAATCTCGCTGATATTTTCTTCTCTCGTGTAAGTTTCCAGACTCGACTTTAAATCAATAAGGCTCGATTCATTGACTTTTATATCGCCGTCGCCGCAAGGAATACATCCGACCACGTGAAAGCTTAATCCGTCAGTGAATTTGCCTATTCGATCAAGAATTTGTTGCGCGGACTCACCCGCACCCAGAATCACTACACGCCGCGTTAATTGCGCAGCATCAACCACCTTGAAGAACACAAGGCGAGCCAAAAGCACTGAAACCAAAGAAACAGTAACAGCGAATGCGAGCACACCTCGCCCCAAGAAGAGAGACGGAATTAAATAATAAAGAATGGTTAGCGCAGCCGTACCCAGAAAAAAATAACTGACAAGCGTTCGCAGTACCATGCCTGTCATTCCCTCTCGGTATATACTTGCATAAACTCCCATCGCCAAAGAACAAACACTCATTACTCCGGCAAAAACGACAGTTTGAAGCCAAGGCAGTTGCATTATCACTTCGTAGGAACCTGATATATTGCGCAAGTAGAGGCCAATCTGAAGGGATGCCATCAGAAGCAAAAACTCAATAGCCCCCAGAAACAAAAACTTGGAATGCAAATAGTGGTTAAGAATCCTAATGTGAGCCACGAGTCACTGATATCCCAATCTGTCGAAAAATCACTGCATGAACCGGCCAGGCAGTTTAATTGAATCAAATACCATCTCACCCGCCCGACCAAAAAACAGGCCTAGGATGCAAAGAAATCAGTCGAGTTAGAGGAAGGGATGGCGACACCGATCTTAAGAATCGTTATTATGCGCAATTTTAACCCGGGATATAAGGTCGACCGGCGTTTAATGTAGAATTTTAACAATCTAACTTCATTTATTGGTAAGTAAAGCAAATTATGGACAGACAACCCACCATCTGCGTGGTAGGCCAAGGCTACGTAGGGCTGCCGCTGGCAGTAGAGTTTGGTAAGAAATACCCCACTATCGGCTTCGACGTCAAAAAAGAGCGTATCGCGGAACTACAACAAGGCAAGGACAACACGCTGGAATGTTCGTCTGAAGAGCTGGCAGAAGCCAAACAGCTGAGTTTTACCGATCAGGTGGACGATATTGCTGAAGCTAACGTGTACATCGTGACGGTCCCCACCCCGATCGACAAATACAAAACACCAAACCTCACACCACTGATCAAGGCCAGCGAGATGCTCGGCAAGGTGGTCAAAAAAGGCGATTATGTGATTTATGAATCGACCGTCTATCCCGGTGCGACAGAAGAAGATTGTATCCCATTGATAGAGCAGGGTTCGGGCCTGAAGCTTAACCAGGACTTTTTTGCCGGCTACAGCCCTGAGCGTATTAATCCGGGCGACAAGGAGCACCGCGTCACCAACATTCTGAAAGTGACCTCCGGCTCCACCCCTGAAGCCGCCGAATATATCGATCAGCTCTACAAAAGCATCATCACCGCCGGTACGCATAAGGCCAGCTCGATTCGTGTTGCCGAGGCGGCCAAAGTGATCGAAAACACGCAGCGTGACGTAAACATCGCCTTGGTCAACGAGCTGTCTTTAATCTTCGATAAACTGGGCATCGATACGCTCGAAGTGCTCGAAGCGGCGGGCACCAAGTGGAACTTCCTGCCCTTCCGTCCGGGTCTGGTTGGCGGCCACTGTATTGGTGTTGACCCCTACTACCTCACGCACAAGGCGCAGTCCATTGGCTACCACCCTGAGATGATTCTGTCGGGGCGTCGTATTAACGACAACATGGCCGAGCACATTGCCGAGAAAGTACTCCGCCTGATGACCCAGAAAAAGATTCAGGTAGTCGATGCCAACATTCTGGTGATGGGTCTTACGTTCAAAGAAAACTGCCCGGATATTCGCAATACCAAAGCGATTGACGTGATTCGTGAACTACAGGGCTTTCATGCCAATGTGGAAATTTACGACCCCTGGGCCGACGCCGAAGAAGTGCTGGCAGAATACAATCTAAGCCTCACGCATGAGCTGCAGGACGGCCGCTATGATGCCGTGGTGCTTTGCGTTGCCCATGACGAAATTAAAGCATTGGGTGCCGAGCGCATTCATGCCTTGTGCAAGACGCAGCATGTGATCTTCGATGTGAAGCACATATTGCCCAAAGACAAGGTAGACGCCCGCCTTTAAGCCCGCGCTTCAATATTCGACAAGGCCGGCAACATGCCGGCCTGTTTTTCCTCAGGGACATGACGCTTAGATCAAGTGCACCATCACGGCTATGCCCACATAGCCAAAACCTAAGGTTGCGGGAATAAACCCCAGTAACACTCTCGCCTTCTCGCCCAGCGTTTGTGGATTTGCCATCTTTGGTTTAACCGCAAGCACAATAAAGCCGAGGGGATTATAGATCGCGCCAATACACAACAAGGAGATGACCCAGGACGGCAACACTAGCGCCAAGCGTTCTGCCAGATAAAACACAACCACCAGCAACATGCACATGAGCAAATAATCAATGTGTGCACGAATGAGTTGATGTGTGGCCGGAAAACAACGCTTTAAAAAGCCAATTTTGGCATACACAATCAGCGACGCGAGCCAGGCCAGCGCCAGAGAAAGGACCAGTGCGAAGGCGGCGACCACGAGCAGACTATTGGGTGTTAAAAGTGCATCGAGAGACAAAATCTGATTTCCTTTCTATTAAACAAACTAAAGCGAGTCGCATCGTGAGTTTTAGGACTCTCTATCAAAGCGCCATGCGCCCCTAGTAAAACCGACTCAAACACAGAGCCTTAGTGACACCGCTACCAATCAAATTCCATCTGTCGCGCCGTCGCACGTGCCAAGGCCTCGCCCTTCAAACGGGCAACCAAATGCAAGCTCATATCAATGCCGGCAGAGATGCCTGCCGAGGTCACACACTTTTCATTATCGATCCAGCGCTCGCCTGCAATCACATCGAGGTGAGGATAACGCTCACGCAGTGCTGGCATATCTTCCCAATGGGTGGTGACGCGTTGATTACGCACTACCCCGGCCTCGGCCAGCAAAAACACGCCGGTACAGACCGACGCAACCAACTTTACCTGTTCTGATTGCTGTTTGACCCAGGCCAGTACCGGCGCATTATCCAGCTCGGGTTGATGCACACCACCTGCCACTAACAACACATCCAATGGTGGATGGTCGTCGATACAATGGTGTGGCGAGACTTCAAATCCCCCCCGCGCAACAACAGTCGGCGCTTTTTGCGCAATCAAACTAACCTCAAAGCCCTCTCCCTCGGGAGATAAACGGCTTGCGGTGGTAAACACTTCAAAAGGCCCGGCAAAATCGAGCACTTCAGCCTGCGGATAAATATAAATGCCTATGTGCATGCCGCTATACCTCACTGTGAGGGTTAGGAGTAATCAGAAAAATTGCGTTGGCGGATTTTACGGCAGGGCGGGTTGGCTGTCAGGCGTCAGAAACAGACTACAGTGTTCCATCACTGAGTAAAGACGTGGCAGGAATCGGGACGACTACGCTCGCGCAGCCGCCCCGAGAAGTACTATAGCCCCATACAGTTTGCGTAGTAAGTAGTGGTTGCAGGCCAGTCAGAAAATACACCCAGCACTCCCACATCCTGTGCCAACACATCAAGCAACTCAAACATGTCGCCGTCATTATTGATAACGTTCATACCGCCATGCGCACCATTTACGGTCTGAAAGTACCAACCGCCGCCATCCTTAAGCAAACCAGACCGTTCCAGAGTCCATGTAATCAGATCAAGCCCTGCCGCTTTGGCATTCAACGCATATTGGGAAGGAATGATGTCACCAAAGGTGTTTACATCGAGCAGCATCCACAGGGGCGGCGCCAGCACCCGCACGCCATCAGCAGCCATTGCCTCCATCTCTGCCAACGATTTGTTCAGGTCATACTCGCCATCCAGATAAACCGCCTGCCTACCAAAATGCGGGTAGTTGTTGACCCAAAAAACAACGTCGTCATAGTTAAACGACTGCACCCAAACCCGCTTTGGCGATACGCCCGCCGCCCGATACTCTTCGATCATCTGGCTGGCATAATTCTGCTGCGTATAATCGCCCTCAAACGGCATGGCCACCTGTGGCGATTTCAGTTCGGGCGTAAAATCCACTCCCAATTTTTGAAACAGTTCAATACTCTCTGCATGGGTCAGCAACGTACCGCGAGCGCTATAGAGATCGGTGCGCCAATCCGCTGTTGCGTGCATATACTCTTCGATGCTGGTCGCCTGCTTGTTGGCGGCATCCATTTTGCCTTGCAAGGATTTGAACTCCGCGACAGTAATGTCACTGGTGCAGCAGGTAATCTCTGCCGCATTGATCAAGCGCCCCTGATCATCAAACTCGGGAGGCACAGAGCATTTCTGCGCCAGTTCCGTGGTCAGAATATTGGTGGTGGTATGCAAGTCACATTGAGCATGACGACACACCAGTGCGCGATCTTTGGTAAAGGTGACGTCACATTCCATCACGCCAGCGCCCATCTTGGCGGCCGCGATATAGGATTCCCGCGTATGTTCCGGGAACTGCATGGGCGCCCCGCGATGCCCAATGGAAAATTTGGAAGGTTTGAAGGGGCCTTTTTCGCAACGCTTAAGTCGCTGTTTTAACGGCCCTTCATCCATGTCATCTACCAGAAAAAATGGCCGGGGGCCCAGCTGCACCTGCGACATTCGTTTTGCAACACGTTCATTGTTCCGCTCTAGCTTACGCTTGGCTTTTTCCAGTTGACGCTCCGTTTTCGCCAACTCTTTCTCCAGCTGCTTTACATATTTAAAATGTGCCGTAATCGGGTTGTGTTCGTGCCAGTCAAAGCTCGCCCAGGCCTGGCCCGCGCCTATTAACAGCAAGCTGAGCGAAATAAGTAATGTCGCAAAACGCATTGTGTTCTCCTAGTCATCAATGTTGTATCGATGCCGGTCTTCGCCGGCACTCACACGCTAGAAAAAGCAAAAGTCGTTTTGATGGCAGTTTTTTGAAAGATTTTGGGCTATTCCATGACAGCCCGATTGAAAAGCCTTTACGGCCAGTGATAGTCGATGGCGGATCGATCCCGCAGCAGCTTCGGAATCGATACACATAATGCCTGCTAGGCGGCGCTGCGTTTACGATGCCCGTCGCGCAGATGCTCAAGGCTATGGCCAGTCAGACCACCTCCTACCAGTTCGTAGGCCTTGCCAAAGCCCTTCACATATCGCCCGGAGTTCAGCTGCAAGCGAAATAGCTTAAAGTCATCCAGCTCACTTAAACGCATCACGCGCTCCCCATGACGTTGCGCCAACACCTCAATACCCTGCTGCCACCCCTCAGCACCGTGCTGAATGTAACGGGCCTGAACCTGATAATTGACGCGGCGCCGGGCAAACAACTGCTCTGCGCTATCCTCGTCCTCAATAATCAATACGGAGGCCTCAGGCCGATCTTGCAGATTACGCCCATGCAAGGCGATCTCGCTCAGCAACACGTAGATCGCCTCGCCATCATGTGCAAATGGCGCATAACTGGCATAAGGTTGCCCTGCCTGGTTAGACGAAGCCAACTGCAGGCTTTTGCGCCCGTCGACCAAGGCCAGTATTTCTTCTTTCAGGTTCTGTTCGAGCACCTGGTTATTCATAGATTGTTTCCTTTGGAAGTTGGTTCAGTATTGTGTGCCTCAGGCATCAATGCGCAGCGATGCGCGAATACGTTCATAAGCGGCCAGCTGATCGGCCAGTACTTCACCCTGCTCATCGCGCCCCAAAAACACCTTGAACAGGCTGGCACCAGCTTCATCCTCAAATACAAAGGCATAACTGGCACGGCCACGATGCGGGCGATCCTGAAAACGCACACGGGCAATGCGTTCCAACCGTATGTGGCCCTCAAAACCCTGCGCACCTTTGAGGTTGTAATAGCCCTCAGCGACACTGCCCGGAGGAAAACCGCCTTTAAACTCAAACACACAACCGCCATGCAAGACGATCGTGGTCAGCTTGCCCCAGGTCGACAAAGCCCGCATCAAAGCTTCGGCCTGTTGTCCTGATAAAAAGTCGTCTGATAAAGCGTCGCCCGGTAAAGCGCTGTGTGAATCCGAAATTCCCATGGTGCTCAACTCCTCTAAAACGCATAACGGGTGGCGATCATAATTTCTCGCCCCGGTTCATGTAATTGCTGCCAGGCGCGACGATAGTAGCGGTCCGTGACGTTATTGATGGAGATATCCACTCCCAGACCCTGCCAACGGGCCGGCTGCCACTGGGCATAAAGGTCCACAATGCTGTAGCCGGCATAGGTCTCACCGCTGCCGCCAGGCACATTGGTGCGGTACTGGGCTTGCGCATGCTCCAGTCGCATGCCACCAGTGAGTTGACCCTGCCACCAGCCATAGGCAACGTCGGCAGTGAATTTATCGGCCGGCACATTACTCAAATCCTCTTTGGTCTGATCGTCTTTACCGCGTGTCTGACCGTACCCCAGCGCCAGCTCAAGCTGCCCAAGACGATAGTCGGCACTGACTTCCACGCCTTTGAGCGTTGCTTCGGCAACGTTTACCCACGTAGAGGTACCCGGATCGGGTACGGGAAAGAACACCGGTGGTGTGACCACCTGCTCGATAAAGTTATCGACGCGGTTTTCAAAGATGGCGACCTGCATCCGCCAGCGCCCGCCTTTGGCATCTTCAGGAAAGCGCAGTCGCGTCATCAGCTCGGTGTTGGCCGCACGTTCACTCTTCAGGCCGGGGTTGGACACAAAGGTGTTACAGAAACCGGGCCCCATACAAAAATGCGTGCCCGTGGTGTACAGCTCTTCGGAACTCGGCGCCCGAAACGCTCGATCATGGCGCAGCGTGACCATCGCGTTATCGCTCGCCTGCCAGGTAAACGCCAGTGACGGGGATACATCGTCTTCGCTGCGGACGTCATCCAGATTCTTGGCTTCTGTACGAAAACGGTCGTAGCGCAGGCCCGTTTCAACCTTCAGATTTTCGGTAAACGGATAAGTCACAGAGGCATAGGCGCCCCAAACACGCGTTTCTGTCTTGGGTGGCGTGGGCCGACTGACACCTTCCCGCTGCGCAGAAAAGTCTTCTTCATACACATCGGCACCATAAAACCACTGCCAATCACCTGTAAGCTGCTGTGCCGACAATGAAGCACCAAGCACGGTTAGTTCTGTTGCATCACCACGACCATCACTGACGCGCTGCTCCGTCATCTCAACCCGGTTTCGAAACACTTTGGCGCTCATATTTATGGGCTGATCCGGACTCTCCCATTGATAATCCAGGCTGGTTTGCGCGGCATCGGTATCGCGTTCAATCATGAAATTACTGGTGCCATTTAAGGGGGCAGAACCGTTAGATGGCACTTGCCCCTCTGCCTTGTTCTGACGATGACTTAAACCCAACATGTGGGCATCGTTCAGGTAGGTCTGGAGCTTGATCAGCCCCCCCTGATCTTCATATCCGGCACCGCTTAGCTTGTCGCCATTACCCAATTCCGGATCGTTGCTCTGCTGGCCGTAGGCACCGAGTAGCCAGGTGAAAACATCGGCATCACCCGCCAGCGCAGCGGTCTGGCGCAGTTGATCATTATTGAAATTGTGTGCGAGTTTAATCATCCCCGCCAAGGACTTACCGCCAGTGAGCAAATCGTCGGGGCCAAGTGTATTTTGCGCCACCACGCCCCCCAACGCGCCCGAGCCCCAAAGCTGACTGGCAGGCCCCTTAACGACTTCCACGCTGGCCAGCAGCGCCGGGTCGAGTAGATACGAGGGGCGATGCCCCGATTCAAAATCCTGACGTACCCCATCAATGGTCTGCAGTACCTTATTACCTTCGAGACCACGAATATTCACACTCTGATTGGCACTGCGCGGGCCGCCGCTTACCGATACATTGGGTGCAAAACGTAGCGTCTGCGCCACCGACGCAGGCTGCATCTGGCTGAGATCTTCCCGGTCCACGCGCTCAATCGGCCTACTCACCTCTGATTCCGGCGTGGCCACGCGCGTCGCACTCACCACATAGGCTTCGAGTTGTTCGGCTTCGTCAGTCTGCGCCAACAAGGTTTGTGATTGAGAAATAGCCGTCGTTGCCAGCATCGCTGCCAGCCATAGACGTGTTCTGTTCATGTTTAAATCCCCAAAATGATTGCTGAATCAACTGCTCTCTCAGCGTGCTGCCACAGGGTTTAGTCGTTGGAGTTGGCCCATTTGCACGGGCCCCTGATGGTCAGCGCAGGGGAATGTACACCGATCACACAAATATGTAAATACGAACCATTATAATTTGCATTTGTGATTTTTGCCGCTAAGATAGCGCCGTCATTTACTGCCTTGAGTTATTGTCGAATGCTTCTCGCTCAACACTCTCTTCACGACTACCGCCACCACACTCGCCACCATTATCACCGTTATTGCCGTGCAGGCCTGATCGTCTTGTTAATGACCCTCGCCCATACCGTCGGGGCACAACGCATTATTAGTACCGATGCACTGGCCACCGAGCTGCTATTTGCTTTGGATGCCGGGCAAGATCTGATTGCAGCCGATGT
>JAWWBW010000113.1:0-9863 GCA_033720775.1 Oleiphilaceae bacterium
AACTGTTTGTGATGGCGATCGGAATCACGCCCAACATCACGCTTGCAAAAGAAGCAGGACTGCAATGCGAGCACGGCGTGTTGGTTAACGACACCATGCAGACCTTTGACCCGCGTGTTTATGCCGTTGGGGAATGTGTGCAGCATCGTAATCTGACCTTTGGTCTGGTAGCGCCGCTATACGAGCAGGCCAGAGTGTGCGCCAACCACCTGGCGCGGCTTGGGCATGCACAATACGCCTTTGCGCCATCGGGGGTGCGGCTGAAAGTGAGTGGCATCGATCTGTTTTCGATGGGGCAGTTTACCGAGTCCGAAGATTCGGACGTATTAGTGTTTGAAGACCATACTCTTGGCGTCTATAAAAAGCTTGTTTTGGCGCAGGGACGCCTGATTGGTGTCGTGCTGTATGGTGATACGCGCGATAGCGGCTGGTATCAGGAGCTCATAGAGACGCATGCCGATATCACCGCTTACCGGCACAACCTGGTATTCGGTCGGGCGTCGTTGCCACCCGAAATGGCCAATATGCACATGGCGATTGAGGAGGTGGCTTAATGGCAAAGGTTCGTACGACATGCGCCTATTGTGGCGTGGGTTGCGGTATTACCGCCGATGTTGATGACGCTACCCGCGTTGTCACGGTTCAAGGTGATAAAGCGCATCCATCCAATGTGGGCCGTCTTTGTTCAAAAGGATCTTCTTTGGGCGAAACGCTCTCGTTACAAAGCCGTTTATTGCAGCCCCAGGTGCATGATCAAAACACCTCTTGGAATGAGGCGCTGGACTTTGTTGCTGAGCGCTTTACGGACATCATTGCCAAACACGGCAAGGATGCCGTCGCGTTTTACGGCAGCGGTCAACTACTTACGGAAGACTATTACATTGCCAACAAGCTGATGAAAGGATTTATCGGCAGCGCCAATATTGATACCAATAGTCGGTTATGTATGTCCTCGGCGGTGGCGGGACATAAGCGGGCGTTTGGCAGTGACACGGTCGCGGCCTGTTACGATGATTTGGATCACGCCGAGCTGATTGTTCTGGTCGGTTCCAATACGGCCTGGTGTCACCCCATCGTATTCCAGCGCATTAGAGCCGCTAAAGACGCCAACCCAAACATGAAGGTGGTGGTGATTGATCCGCGTCGCACTGCCACTTGTGATATTGCGGATTTACACCTGCCCTTGGAAAGCGGCGCCGATGTGGCGCTGTTTAATGGCCTGTTAGCGTACCTTGCGCAGCATGACTGTCTGGATGAAGCGTTTATCAACGCTGCCACAGAGGGCTTTGCAGATTGCCTTGATGCGGCGCAACAGGATGCTTCCAATACTGAGCAGGTCGCGGCACGCTGCGGGCTAAAACAGTCGGACATTGAAACATTCTTTGCCTGGTATGCCGGTCACGATCAGGTAATGACGCTCTATTCGCAAGGCGTGAAACAATCCTCCAGTGGTGTGGATAAAGTAAATGCCATTCTCAATTGTCATCTGGCGACCGGGCGCATCGGTAAGCCCGGTGCCGGGCCGCTTTCGTTGACCGGGCAGCCCAATGCCATGGGTGGGCGCGAAGTCGGCGGGCTTGCCAATCAATTGGCGGCCCACATGAACATTGAAGACCCTGTGCATCGTGACCGTGTTGGGCGGTTTTGGTCGAGTGATGTGATTCCTGACGCACCGGGTCTGGCGGCGGTGGATATGTTTGATGCTATTGCAGAGGGACGCATCAAGGCTGTGTGGATCATGGCGACCAACCCGGTTGTCAGTTTGCCTAATGCCGACAAGGTCAAGCAAGCCCTGAAGGACTGTGAGCTGGTGGTGGTGTCTGATTGTGTCGCCAACAGCGACACCCTCGATTTGGCACACGTAAAATTGCCTGCTCAGGGCTGGAGCGAAAAGGACGGCATGGTGACCAACTCCGAGCGCTTTATCACGCGCCAGCGCGCACTGTTACCCCCGGCTGGCGAGGCGAAACCCGATTGGTGGATATTGTGTGAAGTGGCCAAGCGTATGGGCTTCGCAGATGCCTTCAGCTATGACCACCACAGTGAAATCTTTGCTGAGCACGCGGCTCTTTCAGGCTTTGAGAACGACACAGAGCATGGCCTGAGAGATTTTGATATTTCAGCGCTTTCGACCATCAGTGTTGCCGACTATGACGCCTTTGAACCGACACAATGGCCAATCAATGCCGAATATCCCAAAGGTCGCAAGCGTTTCTTTGACGACGGTCAGTTCTTCACGCCCAGCGGCAAAGCTCGCTTTTGTGCGGTACGTCACCGCTTGCCCGCTAACCTGCCTGACAATACTTATCCGCTGGTGCTGAACACCGGTCGTTTGCGCGATCAATGGCATACGATGACGCGCAGTGCCCTGGCGCCGCGCTTGAACCAGCATCGCCCGGAACCTTTTGTAGAAGTGCATCCTGAGGATGCCTTGAAATACCAGCTTCAGGATGGTGCCTTGGCACATCTGCGTAGTCATTGGGGGCAAATGTATGCGCGTGTTCGTGTGACGGAGCAGCAACGACAGGGCATGGTGTTTGTGCCGATGCACTGGTCTGAACAGTATGCCAAAAAGGGTCGCATGGGGGCCTTGGTGAATCCTGTCGTGGATCCGATTTCAGGCCAGCCGGAAAGCAAGCACACGCCTGTTGCCATACGCCCCTTAAAGGCTGGTTGGTACGGGTTTGTTCTCGCTCGAGAGGCCAGCACATTTGAAACCGACTACAGTGTTAAAGTGAATGCAGAGCATCACTATCGTTATGAGTTGGCCGGTGTCGCACCGCTTGAGCCCCAACAACTTGTCATGCAGCTGGACCCTGAGCAGGCATTCACGTGGCAGACCTATCGTGACGAGAAAGGCGGGGTGTTCCGGGCGGCCGGTTTCAGCAATGGACGTTTACAGTGCGTTGTGTGCATGGCACCAGAATATGACGTGTCGGTGCTGCCAGACCGGCAGTGGATCGGTAAGCTGTTTGCCGAAGAGGAGTTGGATGAGGCGACACGCTTACAGTTGCTCAGTGGCGTCGCGCCGAGTGGCAGTGACTGTGGCGCCACCATTTGTGCTTGCTATAGCGTGGGTGAACGTACCATCGAAGAACTGGTCTTCAGTGGCGGGCTGAGCGACTATCAGGCGGTTGGGGCGGCGTGTAAAGCCGGTACGAATTGTGGCTCCTGCATCCCCGAGATCAAACAGATTATTGCTCGCGTTAAACCGGCAAAAAGTGCTTAGTGTTTCGTTCGTTGGGGCGGCGCATCGATGACAAACTCGCAGCATGCACGCAGCAGTTCTTCGCTGTACCGTGTTACGGCGCCGTCCTCCAATATCTTGGCAAGTCCGGCATTGAATTTACGCAAATAATATTCAGCTTTGGGGTGTTGACGCGAGAACAAAAGATACTCTTTTGTGCTTCGTAAGGGCGTTGCCTGGGTTTGTATTCGCTGCATTTGATCGGCAGAAAAATTGGTTGCCAGGGTATACCAGCCGGTATAGAGCGAGATGGGAAAAATATCGATCTGGTCTGCCAACAGTTTTTTGAAGTTGTCGATATCGCTGTTACTGGTTGATACCCGCAATACGCCATGGCGTGCCAAATCCCAAAACTCATCGGTGTAGGTATAACCCCGTGTGGCGCCAAATCGCAGATACGCCAGATCTTCAAGCTTATCCCACCGTTTGACGTGTGTACTGCGTTTATGAAAAAGCATCAGTGGCAGGTCTGTAATGGGATCGCTGTGTAAGAAGTCCGAGACGCGCTCTTTGGCGTGAGACCAAAAAGAGGTCGCAAGGTACTTGCCGACTCGGGTGGCTTCCAGTGCTCGACTCCAGGGCATGTAGTGGTAGACGACTTTAATATCCTCATGTGCAAAAGCTTCTCTTACTACACGATTGGTGATGCCGTCATGCGCCAGATCAGCTGATGCCCAGGGCGGGTATTCGCCGGTGGCAATGTGGATTTCTTCACACCATGTCGTAGCCGACATCAACAATAAAAGAAACAGGGTAAACACGCGGTAGGGCATAATGGCGACTCATCGATAATACACACAACTATATAGCCAAACTCAGGGCTTGCTGCCAATTAATACGCAGGTTGCATGAGAATGTGGCCATTTAGGGGGCTGAGTTTACCTTTGTTAACATTTAGCAATTAGCCGATTCAAGGCAACCACAAACCCTTGCCAAAGCTGTGAGGAAGATCACAGCGCCTTTAGGTAGTATTTCTCACGTACCTCCGGAAGTGTACAAAGGAGGTGGTCCAACTTTGCAACAATGCGTAAAGGGGGATCACCTCAACGACTACTCATACCACAACAAAAAACGCCGCCGGATGCTTGCTATGCCAAGTCGTCTGCGAGCACACCATAACGATGATTAGAGGAAGGGTATGAATAGTCTACTATCGAGATTGCTCGTTGGTTTATTGTGCTGTGTGATGGCCATAATGTCTCACGCACGCGTGTTGACCATGGAGGCCACGGCCGATACTACCCTGAGCCTCAAACATCCCAATACCAATTTTGGCGTTCAGGAGCATTTGGCGCTTGATCGCTTTCCTGCCACTGAACGTATTCTGCTCAATTTTGACCTTGAACGCCTACGTATGCTGCAACCGGAGCATGTATTGTCTGCGACGGTCAAGCTACACATTTCCAATGATAATCAGCACCAGATCACCCGCCGTATTTTGGGTATCAACCGTATGCAATCCGCCTGGCAGGAGCACGAGGCCACCTGGTTTTGTCCCGACCGAGAATGTGCCGTGGGCTGGAACGGTGGTGATTTTGATGGTTTGTCTACCGATTCGGTCATCGTTAACCGCGGTGCTGGCTCGATCATCGCATTTGATGTGCGCGACGACTTAAGAGACTTTGTGGCCGGGGGACACTATTTCGGCTGGATGATACTCGAGCGCTTCGAGTGGTACGGGCACAATAAAAAGTCGCGCGTACTGCTCAATTCCAGAGAAAGTGGCTTTTCTCCGATACTCGAACTGACGCTTAGCGAATCAGCCCCGGACATGCTGGCTCCCAAGGTGTCGATTCTCTCGCCGGAACAGGACTTTATCGCCAACGGGACGGGCTTATCTATTACGGCATTAATAGATGACGATGTGGCGATGTTGCCAGATCAGTTTCTGGTGCTCGTGGACGGTGACGATGTAAGCCACCAGTGCAACGCCATGGGTGACAAGGTGCATTGTGCTGATATTGCGGTTAGCACTGGCATGCACACCATCGAGGTGGGGTACATCGATGCTGCGGGCCATAGTGGTGTCGCGACGAAAAAAGTGTATTACGTCGCGCCCGGTGACGCCTTTATGAGTTTTGGACAAAGTTGGCTGAGTGGTGTTGGTTCTCCTGTTGCCAGTGACGGCAACGCAGGTCAATTTTATCTCGATTCCGTCAGCGGTGATGTGTACCAGAAACAGCAAAGTGGCTGGGACTGGATAATGAATATCATGGGTCCTCAAGGCGAAGCGGGTAGTGATGGCCAAATGGGACCACAAGGCCCCCAGGGGGAAAAAGGTGATAATGGAGACAAGGGTGATCAGGGGGAAACAGGACCCGCTGGTCCGCAGGGTGAGAAAGGCGACAAGGGAGACCAGGGCGAAGAAGGACCGGCCGGCCCGCAAGGCGAAAAAGGTGAGCGCGGAGCAGTGGGGCCAGCAGGACCTGCGGGCGACTCCGTGTTAAGTACGCTCAATTGCAGCACAGACCAGGTGATTCGTTTTAATGGCGAGCAATGGGAATGTGCGAGCCTGCCGGTTAACCCTCTAGAGAACCTGCAATGTGGAGAGGGTGACACCCTACGCTTTACTCAGGGTGCGTGGACTTGCGCCGCGCCTGAAGCACAAGCGGGTAGTGAAGGCGTTGAGCCCCCAGCCAATGAAACACCGGACACTTATCTTGAGTTAGCCGTACCGCTCGATCAATTGGCCATTACTGCAAGTAATACGTACTCGCTGGATCATCCGGCCGGAGCGTTTGATGGGCTGGGTTATGCTCAAAATGGTGCGGAACGACCCATGTATGGCACAGGTTTGGGCTTGATTGGTAATCCCGTTAAACGCAGTACCTGGATTAATGGCTGGCAGTGCAGTGCACCGGTTACTGATCAATGGCTACAAGTGCATTTTGATAACCCGGTTGTATTGACGCGTCTTGATCTGGTGAATGCGCCGCTGGCTGAGCATCGTGTAGAAGATGTTATCGTTGAAATATCGACTGATCATGGCATAACGTTTACGGAGCATGACCGTATTGAAAATACGCCAGACGCAGTGATTGAGATGGTGTTTAATAGCCCTACACCAGAGATCACAAATCTGAGATTGAGACTTAATGGAAATACGGCGGCAATCAATACCAACTGCACTATGCAGGTGGATGAGGTTGTGTTCTACGGATCGGAAATACTGCCCGTGGCGAACGCATCGGAAAACTGAGATGTTAGGCCAATGAATTCAATGTGAGTCCAGCGCGCCCTAGAGGCGCGCTTTTTAATTGGGGGCGCTTGCTATCGACTGGCCAACAAAGTTTCGCGTTGCTGGTCATCAAATCGCTCTAGCTGGTTTTGCTTAATGACGTTAGATACCTTGCGCAGGTAGGCGTCACCCTGTTCAGAATATTGCGCCAGACCCACTACTAGCTGGCTACCCGTGAGAGCCTGCTCATTTTTTCTCGCTTTAAGTCGCGCATCGCGTAACTGCTTGTAGGCGCGAAAGGCATTGAGGTTACGCAAGTAGGCCTGTACCGATTCGTTGACGCTATCAAAACGTGCGACTTCGTGGTGTTTACCATCGGCGCGTTGTCGTGGCACGAGCCCGCAGCCTTTTTCAAAGCACCATTGCCCAAACAGGTTATTACCCTGTCGCGCAAAGCGGCTGGTGCCCCAGGCGGATTCGATGGCCGCTTGTGCCAATACCAACGAGGGCGGAATGATATCGACACGGCGCAGCAGGCGCGTAATGTCCTCTTGTTTCAATGCGCCTTCGGCATCGTTCAAGTAAAGGGCGCGCAGACGCTTTAACCATTCCCGTTCGCTTAACGACCAATCTTCCTGTTCTGCCAGTTGCAGCAGTTGGCGGCGAATATTGAGAAGATGCCGATTTTCCTGTTCGATGACGGGATACAAGAAGGTAAAAAAAGCCTCTTTCTTTTGGTTAACGTCTTTATAGACGCTAAAGTCAGGCACCTGCCGGATGGGGTTGTCGCGTTCCCAATCAAGCTTGGGCAGCCCCGGGCTGGAATACAAAATGCCCAGCACAGCGATCAATACAATGGGGATCCAAATGAAATGTATGCGAGGGTGTTTTGACCAAGAGGACATACTTCGTTCCTATAATAATTCGCCGCTTACTTTGTGTGATTGGTGCGGGCTTGGCAAGCTTTTTCAAGGGGTTCTAATCACCATCAGTCGCAACTCAGTCATATCTTCGATTGACCAGCGAATGCCTTCACGACCCAAGCCGCTATCCTTGACCCCGCCATAGGGCATATGGTCGACGCGCCACGAGGGAACATCGCCAATGACGACACCGCCTACCTCCAGTCGATCCCAGGCTTGATTCGCCTTATACAAGTCGCGAGTAAAAATACCGGCCTGTAGCCCGTAACGGCTATCGTTAATTCTATCGAGCACGTCATTATAATCATCAAAGGCCTCAATCAGGGCGACAGGGCCAAAGGCTTCCTCGGCATATAGTTTACAATGGTCGGGAACATGCTCCAGCAGCGTGGGGGAGATGATATTGTCTTGCCGAGTGCCGCCACATAGAACCTTGGCTCCCTGCTCCAGGGCCTCGTTAATCCACGCTTCAATGCGATCAGCCTCAGAGGCAGAAATAACGGGCCCAACGAAAGTGTCCGGGTCTTTTGGGTCTCCACTCTTTAATGCATTTGTCGCGGCAATAAAGCGGTTTTTGAAATCCTCGTAAATCTCTGTGTGCACGTAAATGCGTTGCACGCCAATACAACTTTGACCACTTTGGTAAAAGGCGCCGACCAGCAAGTGTTCGATGGCGTCTTCTAGATCCCAATCGGCATCCACGACACAGGCCGCGTTGCCCCCAAGTTCAAGCACAACCGGTTTCTTGCCTGCTTTTTCTTTGAGCTTCCAGCCCACCTCCGGCGAACCGGTAAAGCTCAAGAGCTTGAGTCGCTCGTCTTCCGTGAGCAAATCGGCGCTGTCCCTTCGGCAAGGAACAATCGAAAACGCACCTTTTGGGAGGTCAGTTTCGGCCAGTATCTCGCCAATGAGTAGCGCGCCGATGGGCGTGAGGCTGGCAGGCTTGAGTACGAAAGGGCAGCCTGCTGCGATGGCGGGCGCAACTTTGTGCGCAGCCAGGTTCAGCGGAAAATTAAAGGGGCTGATAAAGGCGCAGGGGCCAATCGGTATGCGCTTGGTCATTCCCCGGTATTGCTCGGCACGAGGGCTGATGTCGAGAGGAATGGTCTCGCCATAAATGCGCGTCGCTTCTTCTGCCGCGACCTTGAAGGTATCGATCAGGCGTGTCACTTCACCCTTGGCATCTTTGATGGGCTTGCCCGCTTCAATACACAGGATATCTGCAAGCTCGTCTTCGCGCTCCTTAAAGCGTTTGACGCAATGTTCCAACACCGCCTGCCGCGCATGGGCGGGCATATCGGCCATGGCGTGTCTCGCATCATGTGCCGCGGTAATGGCTTCGTCTAATTCTTTTGGCGTGGCCAGCGGCACGCGGCTGACTTCGTCGCCGGTGAATTTGTCATGCACGGCGAGATCGTCGTTATCGTGGCGCGCTTCGTTGGCAATGTAGTAGGGATAACGCGCTTTAATGCTCATGCTTTGCCTCCAGTTGAGTGAGTGCAGTGCGTATTTGACTTGGCATGTTGACCGCCTTGCCCTGAGCACGACTAACAAACACATGGACGAATGTGCCCACAGCGCAGCTGGTTTTTTCGTCTTGCTTGAAAATACCTACGCGGTAGGTGACCGATCGGTTTCCAAGGTGCTCGATCCCTATGCCGACTTCTATGGTCTCGGGGTAGGCGATAGGCGCGAAATAATTGCAGCTGGAGTTCACTACATAAGCCACGACGTCGTCCTGATGAATGTCGAGGCCGCCTGCTTCAATCAAATACCTGTTAACCGCTGAGTCAAAGTAAGCATAGTAGGTCACATTGTTCACGTGCCCATAAATGTCGTTGTCCATCCAGCGCGTTTGCAGGGGATAAAAAAGCCCAAAGTGGGAGCGGTCGACTGCTTGTGCGTGGTGCATGTTGTGTCCTTGTAAAGCTTGCGTCGTAGGGACGTTTTTAATTTGGGCTGGTAGCTGCCAGCACTTGGCCATATCATGTTAGAAACTCACAACAACTACGTCCAATCGCTTCGAGAACGCATTATGAATGGCATTACTTCAAGCGGCATTGCGCTGCGCTTTGTTTTCGCTCTGCTACTGGTGGTCTTCACCTACAACCCGAGTGGCTACTCGTATATTCATTGGCTCGTGAATGACCTGCAGAATATTTCGCCGTGGATGCTGCTTTCGGGGGTGGTATTGGTGATTGGCTGGGTTATTTTCATTCGTGCCACCATGCGTAGTTTGGGTCCCATTGGCCTGATACTGGCCAGTGCTTTTGTAGCGGTACTGATCTGGGGGATGGTCGATCTGGGCTGGTTAAATCTCGATAATGCCAGTGCGTTTATCTGGATCGTTGAGATTTTTGTAGCGGGTATTTTGTGTTTGGGGATGAGTTGGTCGCACATCCGTCGACGCATGTCCGGGCAGGTGGACGTCGATGACGTTGAAGCGTGACACAGCTTCATCCGTGATGAAACAGAAACGTCATCGCACAAAGGCATGGCGTCCCGAGCAGGATTC
>JAWWBW010000114.1:0-9717 GCA_033720775.1 Oleiphilaceae bacterium
ATGGCCGTATGTAGGTCGTAGTGCTCGGCAATAGGGAAACGTGAATGAAAGTCGGCCAGCGCTGCTTCGAGTACTGCGGCGCGTTGCGCATCGACCGAGCCGGCATAGGGTGCTTGCTGGTGGGTGCCCATAAACAGGCGATTCATATTGAATAGCACAAAGCGGCTGTTTTCGCGCATGGCCTGTGGATGCCCCATGATCAGCAACAGTGGACGTTGTGGCTGAAGCTGGTGGTGCAGAATGTCGCTAATCAGGTGGTCCAGCAGTTCGATCGGGGCGGTTTCGTTGCCATGGATACCGCTGGATAGAACCAGCGCGGGGGCTTTTGGTTGTGAGGGGATGATTTCGAGAATTCCTGCCGCGTGAATACGGCAATGCCCCTGTGGAATGTTGGTTTCTCGCGGAAAGTCTTGCTGCAAATTACGCAGACAGGCCTGCAGCATGGATGCCGAAGGGCCAAACAGAGTCTGCGCAGGGTGTGTCATGATCCTAAGAAACAGGCTTGAGATGAACCATGAGTTTGTCTTCGAGTTTGCGGAAGGTGTATATGAGTGTAAACGTGAGACACAAATAAATGGCCGCCACAAACAGGAAGGCATCGAAGGGCGCGTAATAGCGGGCATAGATATCCCGCGCGGCGCCGGTCAAATCGACAATCGTGACCACGCTGGCTATCGAGCTGGCATGGAGCATAAAGATGACTTCGTTGGCGTAGGCGGGCAGGGCGCGGCGCATGGCACTGGGAATAATAATGCGGCGCAGTTGTAGCCAGCGCGACATACCGTAGGCCTTGGCTGCCTCGATTTCACCTTTGGGGGTGGTTTCAATGGCGCCACGAATGATTTCGGTGGTGTAGGCCGCCGTATTCAGAACAAAGGCGATCAGGCAGGGGTAAAAAGCCTCGCTCAGCACCTCCCAAAAAATGGTCTCTTGTATACCTTCTATTTGTGCGGTGCCGTAGTAAATCAGGTAGAGCTGAACCAGCAGAGGCGTGCCCCGAAAGAAGTATACGTAGGCCCAAATGGGCTTATTGATCCACGGGTTTTTGGAAGTGCGCAAAATGCCCAAGGGCAAGGCGATGATCAGGCCGATCACCAGCGAGAGAAACACCAGCTGTACCGTGGTAACCAGTCCGTCCCAGTAATGCAAAAGAGTAGGCGGGTTGAAAATTTCGTTATCGGCAAAGAGGGCGAGAAAGGCGTCCATGATCAAGCTCCGCTCATGCCTACGTTGTATTTACGTTCGAGTATTTTAAAGCCCCACTCCGAAAGCGCGGTAAGTAAGAGATAAACCCCCGCTACTGGCAACAAAAAAGTGAAGGGCTCGTGCACCGCTTTGGCGGCTTCTGAGGCCAGCCTTACCATATCTGCCAGTCCAATGACCGATACCAAGGCTGTGGTTTTGAGCATCACCAGCCAGTTATTACCGAGTCCCGGTAGGGCGTGACGCATCATTTGCGGGAACATAATGCGGTGAAAAATCTGCCAGCGGGTCATGCCATACGCTTTGCCCGCTTCGATCTGACCGGGGTCTACCGATTGAAAGGCGCCACGAAACGTTTCGGCCATGTAGGCACCAAAAATAAAGCCGATGGTAATCACACCGGCGACAAATTCGTTGATATTGAAAAATACGTCGATTTCAAATTCTTCGTAGAGCCAGTCGGAAAAGTTATTCATCAGCATTTGCCCACCAAAAAAAATCAGCAGCATGAGTACCAGATCAGGTACGCCGCGAATAATCGTGGTGTAAGTAGTGGCAATGCCCTTGAGCAGCAGGTTGCGTGACAGTTTGGCCAGCGCGCCGAGTAAGCCCAGTAACAGGGCCAAAAGGAGTGACAGCACGGCTACCTCAACGGTGAGAATGGCACCGCCGAAGATGGAAGGCCCGTAACCATGTAAATCTATCATGCAATGTAATCCCGCGATGACATGGTCTTAATCGAGAAAGTATAAAACATGGCGGGCGGTGGAATGGTATGCGTGTTCATCGCCCGCACATGCCGTTTATCGTGTTAGATCTTGATGCTGTACTTGAAGTACTTGTTCATGATCTTGTCGTAGGTGCCGTCGTCTTTCAGCTTCTTAAGCGCCTTATTGAACTTCTCAGCCAGATCTTTATCTCGCTTACGGAAGGCGACGCCTACGCCATCACCCACCTGAACGTGATCGCCTACGGCTTCGTAGTTGCTGTCTTTCAATATGGTGGATTCGCCCACTGGGAAGTCGAGAAATACCAGGTCGATACGTCCGCCGTTCAGATCCAGTACCAAATCATCAGCTGTGGTGTAGCGTTTGATTTCGACCACATCACTGAGTTTGTCAGATACGTAGCCGTCTTGCAGCGTGCCGCGCTGCACGCCCACGCGCTTGCCTTTCATTGAAGCTTTATCGCTTACGTTGATGCCGGCGCCTTTCTTGGCGAACCAGGCCGAAGGCGTATTGTAGTAACCTTCTGAAAACAATACTTTTTTAGCGCGTTCTTCGGTGATCGACATAGAGGACATGATCGCGTCGTACTTGCGCGCCAGCAAACCAGGGATGATGCCATCCCATGCCTGAATTACCCACTCACATTCCGCGCCGATTTCTTTACATACCGCATTACCCAGGTCGATCTCGAAGCCGGTAAGGGTGCCATCGGGGGCTTTGTACTCAAACGGCTCGTAAGGCACGTCTACGGCAATCTTAAGTTTGCTGTAGTCTTTGGCCTGCAAGGCAGAGCTTGCAATGGCCAGCACGCAACTTAACGCAAAGGCTAGAATTTTCATGTTATTGCTCCAGTTTCTTCTGTTTTAGTTATGATCATTGGCGAGACTTTCCGCCAATGTTTCGGTTGAACCCGCGGGTTCTAATACTTGGGTTTCAAAAACTGTTTTATGCGCTCGGAATCGGGGTTGTCGAAGACCTTACTCGGGCTGCCCTGTTCCTCAATTTTACCTTCGTGTAAAAATAGCACTTTAGAGGATACGTCCCGTGCGAAGGCCATCTCGTGGGTCACCACAATCATGGTACGCCCCTCTTCGGCAAGGCTACGCATTACTTTTAACACTTCGCCTACCAGTTCAGGGTCGAGTGCCGAGGTGGGTTCATCGAACAGCAGCACTTCGGGTTCCATGGCCAGGGCGCGGGCAATGGCGGCCCGCTGTTTTTGGCCACCCGACATCTGTGCCGGGTAATAGTGCTTGCGCTCGTAAATGCCGACTTTATTCAGTAAAGCTTCGGCGCGTTCAACCGCCTCTTTGCGTGGCAGACCGAGCACATGAATGGGCGCTTCAATAATATTTTCGAGCACGTTCATGTGCGACCACAGATTAAAGCTCTGAAATACCATGGATAACTGCGCACGCATGCGTTCTACCTGTTTGATATCAGCCGGTTCGCGTTCGCCATATTTATTGGTCTTAAAGTTCACGGTTTCGCCGTGCAGGGCAATATCACCAGAGGTGGGAATTTCGAGCAGATTAATACAGCGTAGAAAGGTACTTTTACCCGAACCGGACGAGCCAATCATCGAGATCACGTCGCCTTTTACCGTTTCGAGTGATACGCCCTTAAGCACTTCGAGATCGTTAAATCGCTTGTAAAGGTCTGTGACCACTAGGGGTCGCGCATCTGCCATGGTGTACTCCGTTTTTTTGTACCTTTTAAATAGTCGAAATTGCGCCTTCCGGCAAATAAAAATCCCGCGTTAAAAGCGGGATCTCGAGCTATTCGTCATGTACTTCGGCTAGCGTGATTTTTGCCGTTTCGGTTTTTCGTACTGAGGGCGCGAGGCGTGAATTGGAAAACCAACAGGCAAGGCCAGGTGCGTATGTTGTAGGTGATAGGTGTTGGCAGACAAGGTGATTGATAGCGTTGGTAAGCATCACGTTATAGTTTTTATGCCATGGACGGATTGCGCTCTAGTCTCGCCAATCGTTCACAAAATTGCAACACTCGTTTTACCACATGCTCAGCTTTTGGACAGATATCAGGTCAAAAGCCCGGCAAGATAGTCGTTAAGAAAGCGACCGCTAGGGTCGAGTGTTTGACGCACTTCTTTAAACGCCTGCCATTGCGGATATAACGACGCCAGTTGCGGTGCCGTCAAGGTGTTGAATTTGCCCCAGTGCGGGCGACCGCCGTGTTTGCGCAATACGGGCTCAACGGCGGCAAATAGCGGCCCAAAATCTTCTTCGAAATAGCGGTGTATGGCCAGCGAAATACTGTCACGTCGGTAAAAGGGGCTCAGCCAGGCTTCTTCGCCTTTTACAAAGCGACATTCGATCGGAAAGAACACTTCAGGGAAGCGCTTCTCAATAAGGGTACGAATCTCGCGCAGGGCCACCAGTCCACTTTCCAGAGGAAGGTGATATTCCATTTCGTTAAAGCGCACATTGCGTTCGGTGGCGTATATGGCATAGGAATGATCGACATTAGTGCTGGGTTCGATGCTGCGCATGTAGGCCCCCAGAATCATTTCGCGCAGTTTGTTGGACCAGCCCAGATAATCGCGCGCAGTTTTGAGATCGAGTACGCCGCTGTTGCCGTCGAGTTCATGCCCTTTGTGCACATCTTCTTCGGTAGGATTGAGATAATCACCCAGGGTCATACCGGTAAAGGGGAAATAATAAAACTCAAAGTTGCGGTTGTTGTCGGCCATGCTTTGCGCTTCGGCCACGCAATCTTCGAAGGGCATCCAGCGGGCTTCGCGTTTGAGCTTGAAGGGGCTGCGATTCTGCATGGTCACGCGCGTCACGATGCCGAGAGCACCCAGATTCACTTGCGCCGCGCGAAAGTATTCGCTGTTGATGGCTTCGCTGCAGCGCAGCAGGTCGCCATTGGCCAGCGCCAGTTCTATTTCGGTCACATAGGATGACAGACTGCCCAGTTGTCGGCCGGTGCCATGGGTGGCGGTGGCAATACAACCGGCCAGCGTTTGCTGATCAATATCGGGCATATTGATCAGCGCTTGCCCGTTGTCATTCAGCGCGGGGCCAATGTCCTGCAACACGGTGCCACCCAGAATGGTGGCTTGCAGGGAATCGGCGTCGGTACTTTCTAAGCCTGTGAGTCGACGGGTTGAGAGCAAGGTATGTTCAGTGGGTACCAGCGCCGAGAACGAGTGGCCAGAACCCACCGCGCGTATTTTATCCTTGCCTTCGCGCAGGAGCGTTTGTAGTTCGCTGATGTTGCGCGGTGCAAGTCGCTTTGCGGGCACACATTGTTGATTGCCCGACCAGTTCTTCCAAGGGTACTGCTTGCTGGCGAGCGCGGCCAGAGTGCTTGCGGGCAGGCTGGCAGCAACGGTAGTGGCGATGAGTGATTTGAGTAAATGGCGGCGTTGCACGAGCATGGTAAACCCCATGTTTATTATTAATATGAATATTGTTCATGTTATGTGAGAAAAAATCCAGCCCTGTTTATCGAATTTGGTAACCAGGCCAACATTGGTCATGCTTATCCCGCGCAACAAACAGACTGTTGCAAAAATGTGCATTTTATTATGCCGTGAACTTTTTACACTGCGACACTCATTCACGAACCGGAACCGGTTAAAGAGGAAAAAATGGAACAGACTCAGATTATCTATCCGGCCATTGCCATGTTCTTTTTGAGTATGGGCATGTTATTGCTGTTGGGCTTTTCGCGTTTTTTCGCAATTCGCCGCAGGGAAGTGAGCGTGAAGTACTATCGCTTATACAATGAGGGCAGTCAGCCGGAGCGACTGCATTTGCTGGCGCGGCACGTACAGAACCATTTTGAGGTGCCACCACTTTTTTACGCGGCGGTGATCTTTACTTACGTGACCGGGACTGTGAATGCCTTTGCCGTGCTGATGGCATGGGCTTTCGTTGCACTGCGCGTTGTGCACAGCGCCGTGCATTTGGGCGGTAATAATGTGAGCGTGCGCTTTTTTACCTTTGGTGCCGGTTTGCTAGCGCTCACGGCACTGTGGATCAATTTGCTGCTGGGACTGCTCGCTTAAAGCGCGCCGTTTAAAAGAAATAGATCGCGATATCGACCGCAATCAGCCAGATAATCACCCATTCCAGAAAGGCCGAGTGCTTATGATTCTGCTCGGCCGCCAACATATCGAGCAAGCTTTGTAAGGTGGCCAGTTTTTTGTTGAGTATCTCGACGCGCGGTTGCAGGTCGAGGTACTTGGCCAGCTTGCAGTAGGTCTCTTCGAGTTCGGGGTAATCCCAAAAAAACTCCGGTGTATCGAGCAAGCCAAAGTGCAGCGTAATGTCGCTGATGGTATCAAACAGCATGCCCCGCAGTTTGGCCAGTTGTTTGCGGTTTAACGACACCTTGCCCTGTTGTGCCAGATTACGCGAAATATGCGCATTGTTTTGAATCATCTCCTGAGCTCGATCTTCAAAGAACCCCAGTTTGGCCGACTGAGCAAAGGCATGACTCAGTGCCAGGCGGGTGAGCGCCTCGTCGTTGGGCAGGCTTAGTAAATCGTGATGTATCTGCAACGGCTGCCCGAGTTCTACCATATAACTGTATTGTTCTTTTGAGCTTTGCTCCAGGGGTTCAACAATAAGCGGGGCAAGTTCGTGTAAGACACTTTGTCGGTCATTTTCGGAAAGATCCCAAGCGACCAACACGCCATAGTCAAACAGCCAGCACTCGCCATGAGGCGGCATTATGCAATAGGCATCGCGGTAGCGCACTGCACCCAACTTGTTTACCAGAGTGGTTTCGGTAAGTGCCTTATCAATATTTTCACCTAAATGGGTAATCGTGATGCGCAGGGTGGATGTTGTGTTGGAGGTATTGGCCTGGGGCATGTTGAGCTCACATCTTCGCAAGGTAAGTGTCGCGTTAGGGTTGAACACCGGGCGCGGCCGACGCATATGCTGCGTTGCGGCAGCTGATTCTCACGTGATGCGGTGATGCAGGCAAACAAATTTATTTTGTCGATACAGCAAAAAAAAGCGATTGAGCGTGCGCGCTCGGGGCGATCAAACAGTGCCGCGTAATGAGACGAAAACTGGGGTATTTGGGGAAGGGGAACAGCGGCCGCTCGTTACAATCGATAGTCCCGATAGAGCGGCCGCTTATCGCTTAGCCCTAGCGTTGGGCGTGCGGTGAGCGCGCCGTGTGTTGTTGCGCCCACTCAAGCGCAGCATTTAAAGGTAAGGCCTTGCTGTACCAAAAACCCTGACCCATCTCACAACCCAGTTCTTGCAGTTTTCGCGCATGCGCTTCACTCTCGATGCCCTCTGCCACGACTTGGCGGCCAAAACGCTTACACAGATTAATGACCGATTCGACGATCACGGCATCTTCGATAACGCTTAACAGGTTGAATACAAAACTGCGATCAATTTTAACTTCGTCCCATGGCAATTCTCTAAAGTAACTGAGTGAGGAGTAGCCTTTACCAAAGTCATCGAGAGAAACCTTCATGCCCAATGACTGGCAGGATTTGATGGCTTCAAGCGCGACTTGTTTGTTTTCGAGCGCTGCGGTCTCAACGATTTCGAGCACCAGATTACTGCGAAAACTCTCCCCACAGGGCGCCAGGCAATCCCGGAGTTCTGAAACAAACCCTTTATCCAGAAAGTGTCGTGGGCTAATGTTTATGCTCAGACTATAGTCGAACATCTTACTTTCAAGCTGGCTCAGAGTAACTCCCGCCGTATTTAAAACAAAACGTCCAAGCTTTTGCTCCAGGTCAGTATTGTGAATAGCGGGTAGAAAAGCGTCCGGGAACAATAACCCCTTGTCAGGATGTTGCCAACGGAGCAGAGCTTCAAATCCTGTCACATGACCATCTATCAAATTTACTTTGGGTTGGTAGAATAATTGAAACTCTTGTCGATCAATGCCGGCATCTATTTCGTCTCGTAGTGACGAAACCCGCGTTTGCTGTTCATGTTTATCATGATCGAATCGCTCAATACGGTGTTTGCCTTTAACTTTGGCATCAAAGAGTGCTTTAGAAGCAAACCGCATCAGTTGCCCAGCACAGGTGCTATCTTCTGGGTAGCCGGCGGTACCGATGCTTACTTCTATGTCGTGACCGTTTATATGTTTACACAGGCGTTGCGTAATCCCCTCTAGCAACGAACGGTTAAAAGGAGTTGATGAAATCAGCAAAAACTCATCGCCTCCAACTTGTGCCAGATAATCCTCTTTGTTTATGGAAAACTCCAGGCGTTTTGCAAAAGACTCGAGAATTTGGTCGCCCGAGTCGGTGCCATGCTCGCGATTAAATTCTGAGAAGTTATCTATATCAATCAGATAGATACAGAATGCTTGGCTCGAATTGGGAATTGTCTGAATGCGCTCTTCTAGCTCTATCATTGCGCGATTAAGATTTGGTAGGCCTGTTATGTGACCACGATGCCTGTCGTCTTTGGGTGTCAGCGTTTGTTTAACTGTTTCAATGCGTTTTGTTTCGATAAGAATAGCGAGAGATTGCGTTATTGGTGCCAGGGCATACTCAATGCCGTCATTGGGTTGTTGTCGCTCATACACTAAACAGATGGTACCCGTTAGCTTTCCGAGTGTCATGACGGGAATATGTATCATTGACGGTTTATTTTCAGATTCGGCCAAAACATTTGAGCACAGCCAGTCGGCTATCATCTGCTGATAGCTCTGAGAGTGATGACAGGTGATGTGTACGTCGTTTTTAGCTAAATTCCGTGCCATACGCAGAGGCGAACGCAAACTCCCTGGGTCAGAAAACGCTAGCATCTTGAACATGTTATTGTTGGGATCATCGTTTTCCAGACTAAATACCAAGCCAAGCTCTGCGTCAGCAAGATGCATTATCTCGCAGAGTAACTGCTGCACGTTCGATTGCCGACTAGAGTTGTTGAGCTGACTCATTAGCGAGTTGATGTTCTGTACTTTAGGAAAGTTAACCACGACGTTAGATCGAATGTTGCAGTGTTTTCTGGCTATTTCTTCTTCGACAATGTTCGCCAGGTCCCTAAGTGTTTTTGTTTCCTCAGTTGTGAAAGTACGAGGTTTATTATCGATAATGCAGAGCGTACCAATTCTGAAACCGAGAGGTTCGTGCAATGGGGCTGCTGCATAGAATCGAATTTGCGGTGATTCAGTGACCAAAGGATTGTTTTTAAAGGTTGGGTGGGTTAGGGCGTCTTCTATTACAAAAACATCATCGCCCATAATGGCATGGTGACAGAACGCGATATCTCTCGGAGTTTCGCTCACGTCAATCCCCCGCCTAGATTTAAACCATTGACGTTGTTCTGATACGAGGGAAACGATAGCTATTTTGACGTTGAAACTCGATTTCGCTATTTGTGTAATGCGATCAATAGCGGGGTCATCAGGGGAGTCAAGGATATTTAGCTTGCTTAACTGCTCCAGTCGCAACTGTTCATGTACACATTGAGTCATGGCGGCCACCTTGGTCGAATCACTGGGTAAAATCATTTCTGATACCGGTGCTCAAAAATGCTTACGTACCCTACACCTGAATTATCCGTTGTTTCGGCAATATCACTAATGAGGCATGTCCTGAATTAGCTAAGGAAAATACGAAATTGCTATCGGGAATTTCCCCATGGCGTTGCGATTATGACTGATACTGTCACGGTCAGTGTTGAGCTAGATTGATGAGTGTGAAACCCCCTATGCATCTAGGCATTTTTATGGAGGGTGGTCGGATGAAAAAGGCAGTTGCTTGTTTAAACGGGTATTTTCAAAGAAAGTACTTGGGAGCAGCCCAGAGAGGGCCGCTTAA
>JAWWBW010000115.1:0-9504 GCA_033720775.1 Oleiphilaceae bacterium
ATCAATGGCATTCTGATAAGAACGCTCAGCCGCGCCGATACCCTGAATACCTACACTCAAGCGCTCGTAGTTCATCATGGTAAACATGGCTGCCAAACCTCGGTTCACCTCACCAACCAGCCAGCCTTTGGCACCGTCGAAGTTCATGACACAGGTTCCGGAAGCCTTGATACCCATTTTGTGCTCAATAGAGCCACAGGTGACATTATTGTTCTCACCGACATTGCCATTGTCATCCACACTGTTTCGAGGCACGAGGAACAGGGAAATGCCCTTGGATCCTGCTGGGGCATCAGGCAGCTTTGCCAATACCAAGTGAATAATATTGTCGGTCAGATCGTTTTCACCACCGGTGATAAATATTTTGGTGCCGGTAATGCTATAGCTGCCATCAGCTTGTGGCTCAGCCTTGGTGCGAATCATACCCAGATCAGTGCCCGAATGAGGCTCGGTGAGATCCATTGCGCCAGTCCATTCGCCTGAGTACATCTTCGGTAAATACTTCTGCTTCAATTCTTCAGAAGCGTGCGCATCAATGGCGAGCGCGGCACCGGCAGTCAGACACACGTACAAACCAAAGGAGATGTCTGCGGCGTACAACATTTCTTCATACTGCGCGCCCAGCATTTTGGGCATGCCCATGCCTTCGTATTCGGGGTTTCCGGTCAGACCAGACCAGCCGCCCTCGGCAAATGTTTTGTATGCATCACGATAGCCGGTAGGTACAGTGACCTTACCATCTTCAAACTTACAGCCTTCTTCATCGCCATTACGGCTCAGTGGAGCGATCAGTGAAGCGGTGATCTTGCCTGCCTCTTCCAAAATTGCATCGGCTGTTTCCATGTCTACGGTGTCCTTGGTACCCGCCAAGGAGCTCCACAGTTTCTCCGCCTCAAAAACCTCATTCATCACAAAGCGAATGTCTTGTAACGGAGCCTTATAATCTGCCATTAACCTACCCTCGTGTTTAACTGTGCTTCGCCTGATGCCGTGACAATGAAAACTTATAGGCTCAGGCACAACGCTATAAGTCGGGCGCGCATTTTAACGCAAAAAAGCCCGCAAAGGCGGGCTTTTTTTAACTTACTGATTTAGAAAGCGAAATGTTCTTCCGCCAACTCCATCATTGACTCACCACCCGCCGCGATCATCTTCGCGTGTGCAGCGGTGCGAGGCAGGATACGATCAAAGTAGAACTTCGCAGTCGTAATCTTGGCTTTGTAGAAGTCCTCTTCAGTGGTGCCTTCAGCCAGCTTCTGCTGCGCCACTTCTACCATGCGCGCCCAGAAGTAAGCCAAAGCAACGTAGCCGGAGTACATCAAATAATCTACCGATGCTGCACCGACTTCGTCTCGGTTCTGCATGGCGACCATACCAATCTTCATGGTGATATCGCCCCACTCTTTGTTCAGCTCGGCAAGCGGCTCGATGAAGCGTTTCATTTCATCGTTGCCTTCTTGCGCCTGACAGAACTTGTGTACCATCTTGGTGAAGTTACGCAGGGCTGCCCCCTGAGTCATCAACACTTTACGGCCCAACAGGTCGAGCGCCTGAATACCGGTCGTACCTTCGTACATCAGAGCGATACGAGTATCACGAACGATCTGCTCCATACCCCACTCAGTGATAAAGCCGTGTCCACCGAAAACCTGCATACCGTGGTTGGCAGCTTCATAACCGGCTTCTGTGCAGAAGGCTTTGAGGATTGGGGTCAGGAAACCCAGCATGTCGTCAGCTGCTTTCTGTGCTTCACCTTCACCGTGCTGAACGATGTCAGCCTGCTGCGCTGCGTAGTAAATCATGGCGCGTGCACCTTCGGCGATGGCTTTCTGAGTCAGCAGCATACGACGAACGTCAGGGTGAACAATGATTGGGTCCGCTTTGCCGTCAGGATTCTTTGGACCAGACAGCGAGCGCATGGCCAGACGCTCTTTCGCGTACGCAAGAGCACCCTGGAAAGAACCTTCTGCTGCAGCCAGACCCTGAATAGACGTACCGATACGCGCCACGTTCATGAAGGTGAACATGCAGTTCAGACCTTTGTTTTCAGGACCAATCAACCAGCCTTTGGCACCATCAAAGTTCATCACACAGGTAGCGTTGCCATGAATACCCATCTTGTGTTCGATAGAACCACAGGTTACGGCATTGCGCTCGCCAGCATTGCCGTTGGCATCCGGCAGAAACTTGGGCACGATGAACAGCGAAATACCCTTGGTGCCTTCAGGTGCGCCAGGCAGACGCGCCAGAACGATATGCACGATGTTATCCACCATATCGTGCTCACCGGCAGAGATGAAGATTTTGGTACCGGTGATGCTGTAACTACCGTCTGCATTGGGCTCTGCTTTGGTAGTCAGAATACCCAAGTCAGAACCACACTGTGGCTCTGTCAGACACATGGTACCGGTCCACTCACCTGAAACCAGCTTGGTCAGGTAAACCTCTTGTTGCTCAGGAGTACCATGCTCCTCAAGCGTTGCACGTGCACCATGGCTCAGGCCCGGGTACATGCCCCAAGACCAGTTCGCAGTACCGATCATCTCGCTCATCACAATGTTAAGCGACTCTGGAAGTCCCTGACCACCATGCTCAACCGGAGCGTTCATTGCTGGCCAGCCGCCTTCTACAAACTGCTGGTAAGCTTCTTTAAAGCCTGTTGGCGTCTTGACGCCATCTTCGCTCCAGGTACAGCCTTCCTGGTCACCTACCGCGTTGATCGGAGCCAACACTTCTTCACAGAATTTTGCGCCTTCGGCGATGATTGCATCAATCATGTCTGGCGTTGCATCTTCTGCACCCAAATCGGCATAGTGCTTTTCACTATCCAACAGTTCGCTCATTACGAACTTAATGTCGCGCAGGGGAGCCTTGTAATCTGGCATAGCTGTAACCTCAAATCAGTTAATTTCACTTTGGTGCAGTACCTGTTCTTATTGGCGAACCTTGGTCGCTGCATACTACCAACCGTGGTGAAGACGGTTTGTTACTTCGTTTAAGGTGACCGGAGCCCATACTCCAATCGATGCACCAAATATCAAACGAGTGTTTGAAACATACGTTTGCTTTAGCCAATTGTCAAGAAATGCTCGGCGCTTTTAGAGCTAAAACACTAAAAATTTGAGGATTTCGTCAACCAAACGATACGGCCAAAGCGCTGGGACATTCTGGCTAATAGCAGAATAACTAGACAGCGTAGCAAATTTTCTGAATTTCACTCCGCCTTGAGAAAGCTTTTTTGTAACGATTTATACCAATTCGTCGATAAGGTCAGCTGCGTCGGCGTCATTTCGGCCGAGACCAATAATTTCTTCATAAGTTCGCGCCGCATCGGCAAATCGTTCCCGGCCCTCTTCTGTCGAGACCGCCTCGCTCTCTGCCTGCCTCTGCGCCGCTAACTCGATTTGCGCCTGCACTAAAATACGCGTTGCCGTCGCAGCGACATTTCTGTCTTGTGGCGACGGGTCAGCCGGCGCAGTTGCCGCCGCTTTGACCACGCGCATTTTTTCAATGGTCGCTCTGGGATCACCCGGCACCGGCGAGACATCAATAGGGACCTCGCCTCCTACAGCATAACGTTTACCATCCGGTCCAGTCTGATACGCATACGAAACGGAACCCGCATACTGGCCACCTACCGCCTGATGCGCCCGTTCGTGAGCACGCACCTCACGATCTCGGGCAGCCAATTCGGCAATTTGCTCAGCTTCACGCTGCCCCTGAGCAGAACCCTCATTATCAGTGCTTCCATTACCTCTGCTAGGCTCTTCTTCGCGAATTTGACCTCTGGCATCTTCTGCGCCATCAGCGTCACGTTCAGGGTCTGGCACAACGCGGGTTTGTACAGAATCTTCGCCGTCCTCGGTATCTTGGACGGCGCTACGCTCATCTTGCTCCGATCCAATTGCAACGTCCGTTCCCACCGGGCTGGAATCGCCACCATTCGGGCCAGATAAACGGCCATCTGCACCATAGGTAATTGAAGGGTTACCCACCGCAGGGATGGCGGTCTCTAACGCTACTCTTGACGCATTTGTACTCGAAAGGTTTGATGTACCGACCGCAGACAAGCCGCCCTGCGCTACTTTTACGAGCGACTGCACTGGCGAAACTAGATTTGGAGAACTGGCTAAATCAACCTTGGGCAAGGTCAGGCTTGAACTGTACACAGGTGTTGTTCTGGAGGCGCTTGCGATACTTACTGAACTGTTAGGCATGACAACCCCCTTGCCGGGGCGGCAAGACGTTTACGCCATCGTATCGAGCAGGGTTCCCAATACTTCATCAGCGGTTTTCACTACCTGAGCAGAGGCCTCTATGGAACGCTCGTACAGTTTTAAATCAACGATGGGCTCTATCACATCGCTGTTGGAGCCCGCAGGGCCATCGACAGTTCCCGCACGCACAATTTCGCTTGCGGCTTTTTCGGCGCCTTCGAGGCCAGTCTGTACGCCTTGTAAACCTGTCTGTAATACTGAATTCACGTTCATTTGATTAATCCTTCACACCGGAACACTGCATTTGGTTAATTTAGACCGGTACAAGTTAAATTTAAGCAAATTGCTGTTCACTTTTCAACCAAACCAGTGATTTGGTTACAAATTCAAACACGAGAGATTAACACTCTCAGCCAGTAATTCAGGATTGTTTCGGGCCTCTTGATTAAAGGGCAAATGACCTATAAGTGGCGCGTTAATTGCCGCCTTGAGGGTGTCGAGATATTCGCGCTCAAAATTCATCGGCTCAGGGCTAATTGAATTAGCGATCCAGCCTGCGAGAGGCAGTCCATCGCGAGCGATTGCCTCGACTGTAAGCAGTGCGTGGTTGATACAGCCAAGCCGTAAACCTACGACCAATATCACCGGGTATGCCAATTGTCTGGCCAGATCAGCCACACTTTCCCTTGGACTTACCGGCACGCGCCAACCACCGGCACCTTCGACAATGGCAAAGTCGTGGCGCTGCATCAATGCGCCCTGAACGATGCCCTGTACTCGCCCAACACTGATCTGCCGTCCTTCCAGATGCGCGGCTATGTGTGGCGATGTCGCCGCATTGAGAAGCACCGGGTTCACTTGCTCGTAGGGCAATTTAATGGAGGCCGCCTGCTGCAAGGCAATAGCATCTTCATTTACGAGCTTGCCACCCTGCTCTTCACCACCAGCAGCAAAAGGCTTCAAACCAATTGTTGCCAACCCTTGCTTTTGTGCGGCAGCCAACAAGGCACACGAAGCAAAGGTCTTTCCTACCTCCGTATCGGTTCCTGTTACGAAAAAGCGTTTTGCCATGATTTTTCTTCCTCGAATTAAGCGCGGACGACTGCCTGCAACACTTCATAACTAGCCGGCAAACCGGTCTCATCTTGACGAAACCGCTCATACGCCTGCGTCAGCTTGCGCAGACGACCGCGACCGGAAACATGCGTAGGCCGCTGCATGTTCACATTGTGAGCACCCAGCATTTTTAATTCTCGTGTCAATTCACCCAGTTTGTCGTAATACAGCACGTCACGGTACGGCTTGAGTGCAAGTGGCGTCATACCATGGCGGCGAATCGCTTCCTCATGCTGGCTCAGGGTAAAAAACTCGTTCACGTGCTGATATTGATCTACCTCACTCCAGGCTTGTTTGAGTTCATGCAAGGTACCGTCAAGCAAGGTCGTAAAGACAAATACCCCACCGGGTTTTAACACCCGTTTGATGTTTGCCATCAACACATCCAAATCGTCGCACCACTGTATAGCCAAGCTGGAAAAGATCAGATCAATAGAGGCTTTAGCAAAAGGAAGCGCTTCGGCATCCGCTTGTATCAGATGCACCATCGCGGGATGTTGCTGCCTGGCGTAGTCGAGCATCCCCCATGACAAATCGAGATTGATCACCGCATCGGCAGCAAACCCCGATAAGCCCTCAAAGAAGTACCCTGTGCCCGAACCAATATCGAGCACAGTCTGGTAAGCGTTGTCAGGAATTTCCTGTAACGCACGCGCTCCTACTGCTCGCTGAAAGTGGGCAACAGAATCGTAGGTTTGTGCGGCACGGCCAAATGATGCCGCCACCGCCCGCTTATCGTGTTTCGACACTATTTGCTCCGCTTAAAAACTCTACCAGCCTCTCACTCACCTGCGTCCATGCCCCCAAAAACGGGATATGCCCACCATCGTAGAGAGCACACTCTCCTTTCGTCAGCGCAGCCCAGTTTTCCACGCTCGCTGATGGCACCAATACATCATGCGTGCCTGAAAAATGAATACTCTTTGGCCAGGAGCTTGCCGAACTGCGACGCAAATCCAATGTCCCCAGGCAAGCTAGTTGTTTACGCATCACGCCTAAATCCGGAAGAGTCTGTGCGTTGTAGCATGCGCGCAAGCGCTGGCGCTCCCCCGCATAAGCAGAACCCTTTAACATCAGCGACGAAAAACGCTTACAGATCGCACTTGGGTCGCTCACCGCAACAAACTGCTCAAAATCCGCAAAGGTCGATTCCGGCATCGCCTCACCATATTCTTCGCTTGCGACAAAACGCAGATTGGCATTGAAGGTAATGAACCCAGCCAGCGATGGCTGATGCTTACTGATATATCGCGCAGCCAGCATGCCCCCTAGGGACCAGCCAGCCAGCACATCACCGGGGCGCAAGCTGCTAGACAAAGCGCGCTCGAGCGCCAACCAATCATCGAACGCGTGTAAATCCCAAACTTGCCAGTCAGCAAATCGCGCGTCGCTCAATGCGTCTTGCCAACAAGACTTGCTGGCCGACCAGCCATTCAACAAAATCGCTCCCATTCAAACGAGCCCTTCTTGGCGCGCTGCAATCAGGGTTTGAATCAGACGAAGAATATCGTTTTCGCTATGCGCCGAAGAAAGCGTGATGCGTAAGCGCGCTTTGCCTTCGGGCACCGTCGGAGGCCTGATCTGCCCTGTGAGCAAACCATGCTGCTCCAGAAAAGCCCCCAGCTTCATGGTGGCACCGCTTGACCCTACCACAAGCGGCTGAATGGCCGTGTCGGAGGGCATCAACTCAAACTGTTGCTCGGCACAGGCCTGCTTGAACTGACTAATTCTCTGCTGCAGCAAACTTCGGCGCGCATCACCAGCAACTACCAATCGCAAACTATGACGCGTCACTGCCGCCAGCGCCGGAGGCATTGCCGTGGTGTAAATATAGGGCCGCGCAAACTGCTCGAGATAATCCATCAACAGAGCCGGACCCGCCACAAAAGCTCCTGCTGTCCCGAAGGCCTTGCCAAAAGTGCCGATCAGCACAGGCACCTCGGTTTGAGTTAACCCAAAGGCCTGCAAGGTGCCACGCCCTTCGTCGCCCAACACGCCCATACCATGCGCATCATCTACCACCATAAGTGCGTGATAAGGCTGGCACGCGGCCACCATCTCCGGCAGCGGCGCAAGATCACCATCCATACTGAATACGCCGTCGGTCGCCACCAGCACGTTGGTGCCCGCCTTGTCACCACCTGCAAAGCGCTGTAGGCAGGATTGCAAACTGCTTACATTGCCATGAAGAAAACGCTGGGACCGGGCGCCACTCAGGTTGGCACCGTCTAGCAAAGACGCGTGATTGAGTTTGTCTTGAAGAATGACATCTTTACGCGAAGCCAAAGTGCCAAGCACCGCCAGATTGGCGGCATAGCCAGAAGAAAATACCAGCGCCTTGTCACGCCCGGTAAATGTGGCTAATTCCAGCTCGAGTGCATGGTGCTCTTCGTGATGCCCGCACACCATGTGCGAAGCGCCGCTGCCAACGCCGGTTCTCGCCACTGCTTGCGCGAACTTTTCGCGCAACTCGCTATCTCCGGCGAGCCCCAGATAATCGTTACTGGCAAAAGAGATGTAGTCACGTCCGGCCAGTCGCAAGTGCACACTCTGTGCACCTGCAAAATGGCGACGCGCCCGCATCAGGTCCGCGTCAGCGCGTGCGGCTAGTGCACTGCGCCAGCGATCTTCAAAGGTCTCCACGACAACCGAAGCAACTCACACTAGTGGCGAGCAGAGTCTTGCTGCGATGCGTCGTAAAATAGATGTGCCGACTTTTGCTGCTCAATCGCTTTATTGATACCCGCTTCCTGTTCCGCATCAGATTTCTCGATACGTTGTTCAGGACGAAGCCCTAAACGTTTGAACAGCAGCATATCCTTATGGGTCTCTGGATTAGGCGTGGTCAGCAGGCATTCTCCATAGAAGATGGAGTTAGCCCCCGCCATAAAGGCCAGTGCTTGAGTTTCATCATTCATGTTTTCGCGGCCCGCCGACAAACGCACATGGCTCTCAGGCATGAGTATGCGTGCAACCGCAATGCATCGAATGAAATCAAAAGGATCAACGTCTTCAACGTCTTCCAGAGGCGTGCCCTTTACCTTAACGAGCATGTTAATCGGCACACTCTCGGGGTGCTGCGGCAAGTTAGCCAACTGAACCAACAGACCAATGCGGTCTTTGGCGCGTTCACCCATGCCAATAATGCCACCACTGCAAATTTTCATGCCCGCGTCGCGTACATGTTGCAAGGTGTCCAGACGATCCTGGTAACTGCGCGTGGTAATAATCTTGTCGTAATAATCTGGCGAGGTATCCAGATTATGGTTGTAATAATCGAGGCCCGCATCCGCCAGCGCCTGCGCCTGATCGTCACGCAGCATACCCAGTGTCATACAGGTTTCAAGGCCCAACTCTTTGACCCCCTTCACCATTTCGAGCACATAAGGCATGTCTTTATCGCTGGGGTGTTTCCAGGCCGCGCCCATACAAAAGCGGCTGCTACCTTTCTCTTTGGCTTCTTTTGCCTTTTTCAGCACCTGCTCTACCTGCATGAGCTTTTCTTTCTCAAGACCGGTGTTGTAATGGCCACTCTGCGGGCAATATTTACAATCTTCGGGGCAAGCTCCGGTTTTGATCGACAAGAGCGTACTGACTTGTACTTCGTTTGGATCAAAATGCTGGCGATGTACAGTTTGGGCCCGAAACAGCAAATCATTAAAAGGAAGATCAAACAAAGCCTGAACTTCTTTTATTGTCCAATCGTGTCGTACTGCCTCAGACATCGCCATGTGTTTACCCTCTTTTATCAGTGATGCGATCATGTCCCTGTTTCAGTGCGCGTTAAGCGTTAGGATACCGTTGTGATTAACGCCACAGGGAAGTGGAATGATACGACTCAGCAAAAAGTTGTCAACCAATCTTGGATTTTTGGTTAACAACTCACTTTTTTACCGCCTGCGACCAAGTACAACCTGTCTTCTTTGCGACACCGCCACGCACTCAATCTATGGTGCTTGCAAGGGATGCTTCAGTGATTTGAGCTGGAATAGGTGCGCCTGCCACCAATGCAGCGAGCCGCTGATTTCAGCGCAAGAGAGAGCGGGTTTGAACTGCGGCAACTGCCAAAGCCATCCGCCGCCTTTTGCACGCAGCGTCGCCCCACTACTTTATGCATTTCCTGTAGATCGCTGCCTGCAGGAATTAAAGTACGAAGGTTTGCGTTATCACG
>JAWWBW010000116.1:0-9497 GCA_033720775.1 Oleiphilaceae bacterium
GAGCAAGCCAATGCAAAACGTCGCACGCCACGATCTCGCAGTTTGGCGGCAAAAGCGAGTTTTGCACTGGCGTCAGCGGAGATCGAGAAGTTCAATGCGGCCAAGTTAACGCTGCCGCTCAAGCAAAGCCTCAAACGTAAAAAAGAATTGCTCAATCAGTCGGTTAAAGCTTTCGAAAACGTTGCGGCGTATGGCGTAGCAGAATATAGCGCTGCGGCGACCCATCATATAGCCGGTCTTTATCGTCAATTGGCCAAAGATTTGATGGCCTCAGAGCGCCCATCTGAGCTTGATGCATTACAACGTGAACAGTACGACATACTACTTGAAGAACAGGCCTATCCCTTTGAAGAGCAGGCGATGGATTTGTATCGTCTTAATGTTGCGCGCGCCCCCAACGGGCAGTTTGATGAATGGGTGAAGGCGTCATTTGAAGTGCTGGCACAAATGAATCCTACCGAGTATTTACGCGAGCCGAAGTTGCCACAGGTTAGTTATGCGCCGTATTAGTCTAGTCATGCTTGTTATCGTGCTGCTGGCTGCCTGTGCAGGTAAGCCCCAGCGAGAAGTTGCCGTTCCCAAAACACCGGTCGTCACGTCACCGGCACCTGTGTTAACGCCGGAGCAGGAGCAGTCGTACCGCCAAGCAGTTGATTGGCTGGCAGCAGGTAAACAGGATTTGGCCAAGCAGCGATTCGAAAGTCTGCTCGAAACGCAGCCTCGATTAGCGGGCGCTTATGTCAATCTGGCTTTGATTGCATTGCAAAACGATCAGGCTTCAAAGTTGAGTGAATTGCTAGAGAGGGCACTCTCGCTTAATCCAAAAAATGTCGATGCCTTGTTGCTAAAGGCCAATGTCGCTCAGGCGGCAGGTGATTTTACCGAAGCTGAGCAGTTGTTGCTTCAGGCCGCTAACGTCGCACCGGATCATCCACAGGTGCAATACAATCTTGGCGTGCTGTATGAGTTGTATTTGCAGGAATTTGACCGCGCCAAAAAACATTACGAGCGTTACGTTGCGACATCAGATCAACAGGATACAGCCATGGTTGAGCGATGGATAAAACTATTGGAGCGCAAATAATGCAGATAGCAGTAAAGCTGTTCGCGGCACTATTTTTGTCGTTTGGGCTAGTGGCAATGTCCAGTGCTGAGAACAAGTCCAAAAAAAATCCGCAAGCTGTTGAAACAGTTGGGGAAGTCTCTATTATTGGCAACACCGAATTACCGAACGTGACGTTCAATCTACCGTGGCGTTTGCCCACGATTGAAAACCGGGCAGAACAATCACCACCAACCGAGTTGCCGAACATGCTGCAAAGCATTGAACCTGTCCGTCATAAGCAGCGCGTATATTTTTCGCGTTTCTTACAGCTGGAAGTATCGGAATTCAGCAAAAGATAACAGCGGTTTTTGCATCGGTGCATAGATGTGATGCACGGTTGCGATGACCTAGTGATTGGTAAATTACAAGACAGCGCTGTACGACGAGTAGACGCTCATAAGCGACGAAGCAATAGTGCAGCGCAACAAGAAGCGTATTCAGGAGAACAAGTATGTCAGAAACCATCGTGCGTTTTTTCCAGGAAGGCGGGGCGTTCATGTATCCCATCGCCCTGGTTCTGATCCTGGGGCTTGCCATCGCTATTGAACGTTACGTTTACCTGTCGTCAGCTAAACGTTCCAACCGCGCGGCGTTCGACCGAGGTTTGTTGCCCATTTTGCGCAAAAAGGACTACCCCCGGGCGCTTAAGTTCGCCAACGACACTGACACGGCCATTGCAGCCATTATCGGCGCGGGCCTGAGCCGACTGTTAAACAAAGCTTCGCGGGATGATATTGAATACGCGATGGAAGAAGGCTTGATGGAGACCTTGCCGCGACTCGAGAAGCGCACCCAGTACCTGGCAACGCTGGCAAATGTCTCAACCCTGTTGGGGCTCCTGGGTACGATTATTGGTCTGATCGCCGCGTTTACCGCTGTCGCCAATGCTGATCCTGCAGAAAAAGCATCGCTTCTTTCACAAAGTATTTCTGTGGCCATGAATACCACGGCCTTTGGTCTAATGTCGGCGATCCCTTTGTTACTGTTTCATGCAGTACTGCAAACAAAAACCAATGAGATTGTAGATAGCTTTGAGATGGCGGGCGTCAAGTTGCTCAACATGATCTCGGAGCAGCCAGGCACCCAATCTTAATTTTTTGCTGAGCGCATTCAATGGCACGTCGCAAACATAAGCGTCTCGTACAACAGGCAGAGCTCGACATTACCGCATTCATGAATCTCATGATTGTGCTCGTGCCGGTGTTGCTGCTCAGTATGGTGTTTTCACATACCGCAGTACTGGAGCTGAACTTTCCGTTGACGGATGAGCAAATTCAGCAGTTGGAAGAGAACGACGATTTTCAGCTTCAGCTCATTGTGCGACACGATGCTGTCGCGATTGCCTCAAGTAAATCTGGTTTGATTACGCGCGTTGCCAAAACTGATGAAGGTTATGACTTTGCAAAAGTAAGCGAAGTACTGCAGGCAGTAAAGCAACGTGTACCCGAAAAAACAGATATAACCATATTGTTGGAGCCAGGTATTGAATATCAACATCTGGTGACGGCGATGGATACCAGTCGATCCTATCAAGCGGTTGTCGCCGCCAATCTGGTGGATGCCGAATTGTTCCCTAATGTGTCGATCGGAGATGCTCCTGATTTGAATTCGGCCGGGGGCAAGTCATGAAGCTTTCGCGGCGCGCCAAGCGCATGAAGCGCCACTACTCGCGCATGCATCGTGCGGGAGGTCTTAACCTGGTTTCACTGATGGATATCTTCACCATTCTGGTGTTCTTTTTGATGGTGAACTCCTCCGACGTAAAAGTGTTGCAGCAAGACAGTAAAGTACAGCTGCCTAGCTCGACTGCAGAAGCCCAGCCCGAAGAGCAGCTGATCGTCGTTATATACAATCAACAGGTCATGGTGCAGGGGCGTCCAGTTGCCTCACTTCAAGACAAAAATGATCCTGCATTAGTTGGCTTGAAAAACGAACTGGCTTATCAGGCCGGTCGTCAAGCAGGGCAAGAAACCGAGTCGCCAAAAGCACTTACGCTCATTGCCGACAAGAATACGCCATATAGCGACCTCAAGCGTGTCATGACGGCCTGTACAGAGGCAGGCTATGTAAACGTTTCACTTGCCGTTCAGCGTCAAGCTGATGTGAAGGAAGGCTAATGGCAACCTCACGTGACCGGTTGAACCTGCCATGGACGGTTGAAAAACGGGAAAGCCGCTTCTTCCGAATTGTGCTCGCGGTATTGCTGCTGGCCTTGCTGGTGTTGTCTGTCTGGATTCCCTCGATTCACTTGCCCGAACCTGAACGATCAGAGCTTGAAAAACTCCCCCCCCAATTGGCTAAGCTAGTTGAGCGTAAGGAGCCGCCTAAGCCGAAAGAACCTGAGCCTATCCCAGAGCCGGAACCAGAGCCTGAACCGGAACCCGAACCCGAGAAAAAGCCAGAACCCAAACCGGAGCCAAAGCCCGAACCTAAGCCGGAACCCAAGGCGAAACTCGAGCCGCCAAAACCGAAACCGGATCAGAAAGCGGTAAAAGAGGCACGTGAAGTGGCGAAGAAAAGCGGCTTGTTAGCGTTGCAGGATGACCTCTCGGATCTGCGTTCCGCCGTTGACATGTCGGCATTGAGTGCACAACAGGAGGTTCGCGCAGAAAAAACCATGGCAGCCAAAGGCAAAGCCGTCACCGATGCCGTGGTTGCTTCCAAGGCACGCGGGATCGATACAGATAATATCGCGAAGCCTGCTGAGACGGTCGCGCTGGCAGATCATGATGCGTCGCGACTACAGCAAACTGAAGCAGAGAGAGAGCTGGCTATCGCTGAAGCACAAGCGGCACAGAGACAGAACGAGCGTAGTGAAGAGAGTATCCAGTACACCAACGAAAGATTGAAAGCGCCTCTTTATACCCTTTACAACCGAGAGCTGCGCAAAGACCCGTTTCTTGAGGGCAAGGTGGTGCTTGAGGTCGTGATCGAGAGCAGTGGCGAGGTAAGCTATTGCCGCGTTGCGGAATCCGCATTGAATCATAAATCCCTCGAAACCAAATTGTGTAATCGCGTGCTCTTGGCCAATTATGGTGCCGAGAATGTCGCCCGTAAAACCATCGCCATCCCATTTAATTTTCAGCCCAAATAGTGCCTCGCTCTAACAAGCGTTGAGTTGCGTGAAATAGCCTTGGTGTGCGCCCCTAAATGAGTAAAAAAAAGAAAAGACAGACAGGCAGCCCGCGGCGTCGAACGAAATTATCGGCGCAACAGCAACAACAGGTATTGCAACTGATGCAACAGGGCCTGGCATTGCATCGGGCGGGGCAGTTAGTACCTGCGGTGCAGTATTACCAGCAAGTGCTGGCGATTGACCCGCTACATATCGATGCCAGGCAGTTTTTAGCGTCTGTTGCTGAGCAGCAGGGGCAGATCGAAACCGCCTTGAAGCTCTTTCACGAAGTCGTGGAGCTGGACCCCAAACGCCATGCGATTCATTTTATGCTGGGTAAGCTTTACCACGAGGCTAATGCACCGGAACGCGCCTTAGAGTTTTATCGAAAAAGCGTCATGATTGCGCCGGCGTTTTTGGAAGGCTGGAATAATCTCGGATTGCTCTATAAAGAGCGTCACGCCTATGCGGACGCCGTCGCTTGTTTCGAACAGGCGCTCAAACACCATCCCCGCCACGGCCTTACCTGGAGTAACCTCGGAAATGCATTGAAAGATTGGGGAAAAATGCAGGAAGCGGTACCGGCTCTGCGCAAGGCGGGAGAGATGGAGCAGGGCCTGTCGGCCGCATACTCGAATTACCTGGTGGCGCTCAATTACCTCGATGACATTGCCCCTGGACAAATATATTCGGCGCACACGGAGTGGCCGCAACACGTTCCAGCCCAGCTAGAAGCTGAGCGCTTCGCGTTTAACGACAGGGCGGCAGAGCCGAACCGGACCTTGCGAATTGGCTATGTTTCTCCCGACCTGCATCGCCATTCTGTCGCGTATTTCATTGAATCGGTGTTTGAAAAACACAGTGATGCTTTTGAGGTATTTGTATACGACTGTGATACCAATCGTGATGAAATCAACCAACGACTTCGTACCATGGTGCATACCTGGCGCGATGTGAAACACTTGAGCGATAGCGATCTGGCAAATCAGATATACGACGACCACATAGATATACTGATAGACCTATGTGGGCATATGGCAGACAACCGCTTGCCCGTATTCTATCAAAAGCCCGCACCAATACAGGTAACATGGTTGGGATACCCCAACACAACAGGCCTGACACAGATTGATTATCGCGTGTCTGACGCTATTGCAGACCCTCCCGGTGATTCAGATACCATGCATACAGAAAAACTGCTGCGTTTAGAAGGAGGTTTTCTTTGCTTCACCGGTGATGCGCAGGCACCGGAAATTGCAGCGTCGCCATACCAGCGAGCAGGGCATTTCACCTTCGGCAGTTTCAATAATGCCGTCAAGATAAGCGACTCGACGCTGGACGCCTGGCAACAAATACTGGTGGGCACCACGAATACCAGGCTTTTGATCAAAGCGGCACAGTTAAAAGACGAGACATTTCGTGCGCGCTTGCTGGAGCGTTTCACCGACGCGGGAATCAGCACTGATCGCGTAGAGTTTATGGGGCTGATTGTCGATTCGCACGCGCATTTGGCCAAGTATCACGAGGTTGACCTCGCGCTCGACACCTTTCCTTATAATGGCACCACAACGACCTGCGAGGCCGCCTGGATGGGGGTGCCTACTTTATGTTTATCGGGGCAAACGCATGCCGCACGTGTGGGTGCCAGTCTGTTGCATCGACTGGATCTCGATCAGTTCGTTGCCCATAGCATTGAAGACTATGTTTCCAAAGCAATCGGTTTTGCTCAAAAACCAGATGTGTTAACTGCTATCAGACCCGGTTTGAGGCGGCGTTTCGAGAAAACGGCTCTTGGTAACAGCACACTGTTTGTCGCAGAGCTGGAGCAGGCGCTCAGAAAGGTCTGGGTGGCGTATTGCCAGAAAGTCGAGGAAGGTAATTAATGGGCCCGCTGTACAGACGGGCCAGAGAGTTAATCGCTTTTAAACCCTTATTGTTCGATAGTAATGCGAGGTAGTGTGGGTTGTTCGAGAGAGACCTTGTCGGTCGGAGCAATAACTTTCGCCTGACCTGATACCACTAGCTCGTCATCCTGGTTCAACACTTCACAATCCAATAACACGCGCGAGCGTTCGAGCTTTTCTTTTACCGTGAGCTTGACCGTTAGTGTGTCGCCCAGCTTCACGGGCAGCTTGAATTTGAGCTCTTGCTCCAAGTGTATGGTGCCAGGGCCTGGAATGACGGTCGAGAGAGCCGCCGAAATCAGTGAGCCTGACCACATGCCATGACCAATGCGTTGTTTAAAGGTGCTATGGCTGGCAAATTCAGGGTCAAGGGAGACCGGGTTTACATCACCCGATGCCGCCGCAAACAGCACCAATTCTTCATCCGTTAGGGACTTGGTGAAAGTGGCGTAGTCACCAACATGAAGTTCGTCGTATGTAATATTTTCGAGCGCGCGCATAGTACTTGTTACTGCCTGATTCAATTAATTACCTAAAGCATAGGTGACATTTGCGGTGATTCAAAAATCTTTGATCATAAGGTGGTGCAATTATGGCAAACTATGCGGCCCGTCACGCTAGCAAACTAACCTGATTAATACATGAGCAAGTCTTCATCGCACGCTTTAACTAATGACCTCTCCGTGTTCACTCTGGTCGATCAGCGCCGAATACTCAGGGCACAACATCATTTCGAACAGGCAAAAGACGCATCTGCGCAGGAAAAAGCCCGAGAACGTTTGGAAAACCTTGTTGCTGAGGCTCAACATAGAATGGAGCAGCGTAAAAGCGTTAGCCCATTAATCGATTATCCTCAAAGCTTGCCAGTATCGCAGCGGGCTGAAGAGATTCTTAAGGCTGTTGCAGACAATCAGGTCGTCATCGTGGCAGGTGAAACCGGCTCGGGTAAGACCACGCAACTTCCAAAAATCTGCTTGCAGGCCGGTTTGGGCAGGAGAGGGATGATCGGCCACACCCAGCCTCGCAGATTAGCGGCACGTTCGGTCGCCAACCGTTTGGCAGAAGAGATGCAGGTGCCGCTCGGTGATGCGGTGGGGTTTCAGGTCCGATTTAATGATGAGGTCAGCGACCGAACCCTTGTTAAGGTGATGACTGACGGCATTCTACTCAGTGAGATCAAGCACGACCCTTATTTGAACAAATACGACTGCCTGATTATTGACGAAGCGCATGAACGTAGCCTGAACATTGATTTTTTATTGGGTTATCTCAAGCGCCTGTTGCAAAAACGGCGCAATCTAAAGCTAGTCATTACCTCTGCGACGATTGATGTTGAACGCTTTTCGGAGCATTTCGATAACGCGCCAATCGTGCAGGTGGAAGGTCGGTCATTTCCGGTAGATATTGAATACAGGCCTCCTTTCGAGCAGGGTGAAGAGGCTCAGGGTAACTTGCCCGAACAAATCACTCAGACTCTCGAAGAGTTAATTCAGGAAGAGCGACAACGGGGTTGGGGCATTGGCGATGTACTGGTGTTCTTGCCTGGCGAGCGCGAAATTCGAGAAGTCGCCAAACATCTGCGGCATCAGGAATGGCGCGATACGGAAATTACGCCATTGTATGCACGTCTCAATGCTGCCGAACAGCAGAAAATATTCAGTTCGCATCGGGGGCGACGTGTGGTTTTGGCCACCAATGTTGCTGAAACGTCGATTACCGTGCCGGGCATTCGTTACGTGATTGATCCCGGCTTGGCGCGAGTATCGCGCTACAGCGTGCGATCAAAGCTTCAGCGACTGCCCGTCGAAGCCATTTCGCAAGCGAGTGCTAATCAGCGAGCGGGACGCTGCGGCCGTGTCGCAGAGGGTATCTGCTACCGACTCTATAGCGAAGAAGATTTTATCGGTCGGCCTGAGTTTACCGACGCGGAGATTCTGCGCACCAACCTGGCCGCCGTGATTCTTAAAATGCTCGATTTGGGTTTGGGTGACAAGGTAGAGGCTTTCCCCTTTATCGATCCACCTGATCGCAGGGCGTGGAATGACGGGTTCAAACTGCTTTTTGAATTGGGCGCGGTGAATGAAAAGCACCGACTGACCAAGTTAGGTAAGCGCCTGGCACACCTGCCTGTTGATCCGCGTTTGGGACGGATGCTGCTCGAGGCTGAAAAGCTGAACAGTCTGCAGGAGGTATTGGTCATCGTTAGTGCGCTGAGTATTCAGGACCCAAGAGAGCGTCCTGCTGATAAACAGCAAGCCGCTGATCAGGCGCATGCAGAATACAAAGATAGCGACTCGGACTTTATCAGTCTGTTGAAATTATGGCAGCTATTTGAGGAGCAACGCCAAGAACTGGGTAGTAGTCAGTTAAAGCGCTATTGTCAGAAACGTTTCTTGTCTTATGTTCGCATGCGCGAGTGGCGTGAATTGCATCGTCAGTTATTGCTGGCCTGCAAACAGCTTGGGTGCGTGATGAATAAACAGCCTGCCGACTACGAGGCGGTGCACAAGGCTCTGCTCAGCGGTTTACTCGGGCATGTTGGTAATCATGACGAAAAACGTGAATACAAGGGTTGCCGCAATCGACGGTTTCATATCTTTCCGGGTTCAGCCCTGGCGAAGCTAAAACCCAAGTGGCTGATGGCTGCGGAGCTGGTTGAAACTTCACAGGTATACGCGCGCATTTGTGCGCGTATTGATGTCGGCTGGATAGAACCGCACGCCAAACATCTGGTCAAAAAGTCCTGGAGCGAGCCGCACTGGCAGAAAAAACGTGGGCAGGTGGTCGCATATGAAAAAGTGACGCTCTACGGCCTTGAAATAGTGGCGCGCCGCCCAGTTAACTATGGGGCAATAAATCCTGCGGAATCACGTGAAATATTTATCAGGGCAGCCTTGGTTGAAGGCGAGTTTTCTGGCAAGTACAGCGAAATCGTCAAAAATCAGGAGCTGATCAAGACGCTGGAGGCCATTGAGGATCGCACTCGAAAGCGCGACATTCTGGTTGATGATGAAACGATATTTTCGTTGTATGACCAACGCATTAGTGCCGAGGTTGTGAGTCAGCCAACCTTCGACAAGTGGTATCGGGGCCTCAATGAACATGACAGACAGGCCTTGTGCTTTTCTCGTGAAGAATTACAGCGCGAACAAGCCCCCGATTTTGATCCAGGTTTATTTCCTGATCACCTTGAAAATAACGGCATTCGTTTTCCGTTGAGTTATCACTTTCGTCCAGGTGAACTTAATGACGGCGTAACCCTGTCTATCCCTGTGAGTGCTGTCCGGCAATTGACGGCTGGAAGAATAGAGCGATTGGTGCCTGGGCTGCTTAAAGAAAAATGTACACAGCTGATCAAGCACCTGCCACGCAC
>JAWWBW010000117.1:0-9470 GCA_033720775.1 Oleiphilaceae bacterium
ATGTGAATGGCTTCAGAACGGGCTGCCTTGAAGCGATGCGTGAGTTCTGCGAATTCCGAAATCTGCTGCCACGAGGTCTTAAGCTTAGCCCCGAAGATATCTGGGATAAAAGCTGTTTTGTGCTCTCAGCAAAACTTCAGGATCCGCAGTTTTCAGGTCAAACCAAAGAGCGATTAAGTTCGCGAGAAGCGGCTGCGTTTATTTCAGGCGTGGTCAAAGATGCCTTCAGTTTATGGCTCAACCAGCACACGGCAGAAGCAGAAAAACTAGCCGAGCTGTGTATCAGTAACGCCCAGCGCCGTCTTAAGGCGAGCAAAAAAGTGGCTCGCAAGAAAGTAACGTCGGGGCCGGCCTTGCCCGGCAAACTGGCGGATTGCTCTGGCAGTGACTCGATGAATTCAGAGCTGTTTCTGGTAGAGGGAGATTCGGCGGGTGGTTCCGCCAAGCAGGCGCGTGATCGCGAGTTTCAGGCCATCATGCCCTTACGTGGAAAAATTCTGAATACCTGGGAGGTAGACTCGTCCGAGATTCTTGCCTCGCAAGAAGTACACGACATCGCGGTTGCCATTGGTGTTGATCCCGGCAGTGATAATCTGGAAGGGCTGCGTTACGGTAAGGTATGCATTCTCGCTGACGCCGACTCCGACGGGTTGCATATTGCTACCTTATTGTGCGCGCTATTCGTGCGTCACTTTAGGCCATTGGTAGAGGCGGGCCATATTTATGTCGCCATGCCTCCTCTTTACCGTATCGATGTGGGTAAGGAGGTTTACTACGCCCTTGATGAAGCCGAACGTAAGGGCATTCTCGACCGCATTGAAGCCGAAAAGAAAAAAGGGAAAATCAATGTGCAGCGCTTTAAGGGTTTGGGTGAAATGAACCCTATGCAGTTGCGCGAGACTACCATGGCGCGTGATACCCGCCGATTGGTTCAGCTCACGATTGATGACCATCAGGCGACTGTTGACAACATGGATATGTTGCTCGGCAAAAAGCGCGCAGCGGATCGGAAAGTCTGGCTTGAAGCCAAGGGCGATCTAGCCGAAGTATAAAAGCGCTTGTACCTTCTGGGGCGAATAAGCTTTCGCCCCTATGTTTACTCGTCATATCTCCAAGTCGTGTCTATCATTAATGGATCAACCATAAAAATGATAGAGCGGATCAATGTCTATAAGAATAAGTTCTCTTGCATGTATTTTCTTTTTTGTTGCCCTCATTATTGCTAACGCCATCGCCCTCGAAGTTTGGATTGCCAGTGCCGAGAGTAGTTCTAATGTTATGAATATAGCGGGTCGTCAACGCATGCTGGCGCAAAAAATGGCAAAAGAATCAGTGCTTGCATCGTTGGGATCAGCGGCAGCCAAGAATGAGCTAGAAGCCACTAAAGATCTGTTTTCAAAAAGCCTGACGGGGTTGCTCAAAGGCTCAGAGAAAATGAACTTGCCACCGATTGATGATCCCGACATCAAAGCGCACTTCAATAAGATTAAGAGTGAATGGCAGCGCTTTGAAGCCCGCCTCGGTTCTATCGGCGAAGGCGCCAGCCTTGAAACGCTACAAGCGCTATCGGCAGCGTCTAACGCCTTACTTAAAATATCCAACGAAGGCGTTGTGATGCTTGAAGAGGATGCACAAGGCCAGATTTCTCTACTGAATACTATCGTAATCAGCTTCGCTGTCGTTTCAGTGATTTTTGGCTTGATTGCCGCGGTCTTGTTGCAGCGCACCATCCTGACAAAAATTGATCGCATCCGCGATGTCGCTCTCGAGATTGATCGTACGCACGATTTGAGTTTGCGCATAGGCTTGCAAGGCAAGGATGAGCTTGACGCGGCGGCAGAAGCCTTTGATAGCATGCTGGCAAATTTTTCCGAATTACATCGTGAAGCCAAATTTGCGGAAGAACATCTACAATCGCAGGTCGGCGTCATCGCTTCGCTGGCAGATAACGCCAAGGGAAGTGTCTCTGGTCAGGGTGAGGAATTATCACAACTCTCAACGGCAATGACGGAAATGGCCGCTACGGTACAGGAAATTGCAGCAAGCACACAACGCGCGGCGCAGTATTCCAGCACTGCCCACACCAGCGCGCAGAATGGGCGAGATATTCTGGGCCAAAATGTGACACTTGCTAACGAACTGGCAGAGCGCTTGCGCGTGTCGGCAGAGAGTGTAGAAGCGTTGGCACAGGCGTCTTCTTCTATTTCGGGCATCACCGATACGATTAGTGATATCGCAGAACAGACCAACCTGCTGGCTTTGAATGCCGCGATTGAAGCAGCACGTGCAGGCGAGCAAGGGCGCGGTTTTGCTGTGGTGGCTGATGAGGTGCGTTCATTGGCGCAAAAAACGCAGAGTGCCACCAGTCAAATTCAAGCGAAGATTGAAGAATTAACCAATGCTTCAAGCCAGTGTGTGAATGCGATGTCAGAGAGCCGCCACAAATCTGAAGAAAGCCTGGAACAGTCGCAAAATATGCATAAGGCGTTTGGCGAGATTATTTCCGCAGTTGATAGCCTCAATGAAATCACACAGCACATAGCGGTAGCAACTGAACAGCAATCCATGGTGGCTGAAGAAGTGAGTAAAAACGTACACAAGATTGAAGACCAGTCACAGTCTTTATTGGAAGCGGCCAGCGAAGTAGCGGGAACTTCCATTACACTAAAAGAAACAGCGCAACAGTTAGGACAGCGTCTATCGTCTTATAAGTAATATGGCGCCAATCGACAACGCGTGTTCGTATGGAATGCGCGGTGTAATTTGCAACTTCCAGCCGCTATTACTGACCTTAGGTTCAATAGCATGGACGCTAATCAGTTTGTCTAAGTTTCAAATTCGAGACCTGATCTCACTACCGATAAAAGCCCCCACCACTAAGACTGACAGTACCCAAGAGACTTAGGGCAGTCTTATCCAACTATAGAAAGCACTAGTGTGTTTTTTGTATTTCTCAGTGCCTAAAGACGCGAAAGCGGAAGTTGGGATTTTCGTAGCATATAGGCAGCTATAAAAAGTGAAACCGACCAAATGCAGTATTGCGGATTAAGCACCGTCGTCATTCCTGCGTAGGCAGGAATCCATTGTTTTGGGGGATAAACCGGGTACATGTGTCACTTTAAACCAATAACATTGGTAACAGGTACGAGGGTTAAGTGTGCGGGAGTAATATCTCAAGCCTCATATAAAGTAATTTAATGGACGAAAGGACTTAGTCTTCTTAACAAATAAGACCATAGATTCCTGCCTGCGCAGGAATGACGACTTTGGCTGAAAGCGCTTCAATGGCTTGGTCTGAAAATGTGTGTTTTTAGTCGACTTTCGGAGGGTGGCGCATGAACGCTTATCCCGGTGAATCGGTCGTCATAAAAGCAACCCCCCCCTTGGCGGCTTTGCCCAACTCCCTTCATATCATGCTGACAATCCGAATGACTGCATCCATCTTGAAGCATCCCTAAATTGAATAGCCTACCAACTACACCTTTGGCGTAAATACAGAACTAAAAAGAATTTACGAGTTGTCTATGCCTCAATACAAGGATGCATGGAAAACCAACTTACTCATGTTTGAATGTGAGAATAATAACAGTCAGCCCCGATACGTCTCTTTTCCCAATAAGGGGGCGTGCACTGGTTTGCTGGACATGAATACGGATTGTTACAACAAAAGTTTGGCTGTATGAATCTTTGGACAATAGGCAAGGGGTATCGAATCTAAACAACCAAACACATTACGTGTTTGAGTAGATCGCGTACTTCATCAACAACGTTAACGTCAAGATTGCACCGACTTATCCAAGCGCTTGTCGAGCCAAGCGTCTTTTTCCTGCCAAATCTGGTCAATCCACTGTTTAAACTCTTCACGATATACCGGGTCGTTTTCGTAATCGCCCTGTTTAAAGTGGCCCGGTATAGGGTGTTGATTGATTTGAATGTCGATAGCACTGACCTGACCGGTAAATAGCTTCCATACAGAAAGCTCGCCGTCTACTTGATAATGTAGCGAAACATCAACCAGCGTATCGATGTTTTCGCCCATTGAGCTGACCACTAATGCCGCGCCACCGGCTTTAGGTTTGAGTAGGTGTTGATAGGGTGATTGTTGGTGATCATGCTTTTCTTGTGTAAACCGTGTGCCTTCGAGAAAGTTCATTACAGATACGGGGGAGTGTTTAAAGCGCTCGCACATGCGCTTGGTTTCGAGTAGGTCCTGACCGCGCTTTTCGGGATGCTTTGCGAGGTATTCTTTTGTGTAGCGTTTCATAAATGGGAAATCGAGCGCCCACCACGCCGCGCCCAGCACCGGTACCCAGATGAGTTCTTTCTTAAGGAAGAACTTAAGCAGAGGAATATGGGGTTCGAGAATATGTTGAAGCACCGGGATGTCGGCCCAAGACTGATGGTTGGCGAACACCAGATAACTGCGTTTTTTATCTAGTTTGTCCAAGCCCTTTACGCACCATTTAATCGAACTCATGGCGCTGAATATCCAGCCATTATGCCGGTTATATTGCCGGGCGATGGCAGTGACGAGTGCAGTAAAAAAACGTTTGCCAGCAGCGAAGGGCGTAATGATTTTAAGTAATACGGCACTGAAGAATGGCACAGCCAGCACTAATACATTTGCGACGGCAAGAATCAGGGCGATGAGGCCTTTCAGGTAAATCATGGATAAAGCTCGATAGATAAGGTGAATAATGCGCGAGGCTGTTTATATTGCATAACTGCCCGCTGAAGCTAAACCAAGATAAGGGCCAATACATGAACTAAATGATGATTATTGGCTGGCTCTCGGGTGAAAATTACCGGAGCCAGTCCTCATCATTAGGCATTCATGGCGTCTTCTACCTGTTTGGCTTGCACACAGGTTAGGGCGATCGTGAAAACAATGTCTTCAATCAGCGCGCCGCGCGATAAATCATTCACCGGTTTGCGTAAACCTTGAAGCATAGGGCCTACGCTAATGACATTGGCACTGCGCTGTACGGCTTTATAAGTGGTGTTGCCGGTATTGAGATCAGGGAAAATAAATACCGTAGCCTTGCCTGCGACAGGGCTGTTGGGTGCTTTCTTGTTTGCGACGCTTTCGATGGCGGCCGCGTCGTATTGTAAAGGCCCATCGATGAGTAGATCCGGGCGCTTTTCTTTCGCGATCCGGGTGGCTTCACGCACTTTATCAACATCCTGGCCACTCCCGCTCTCGCCGGTACTATAACTGATCATGGCGATTTTGGGCTCAATACCAAAGGTTAAGGCCGAGTCGGCACTTTGAATCGCGATGTCAGCCAGTTCTTCAGCATTCGGATCTGGGTTAATAGCGCAGTCTCCATAGACCAGTACCTGTTCAGGCAGGCACATAAAAAACACCGAAGAAACCACACGGGCGTGAGGCGCTGTTTTGATCAACTGCAAAGCGGGTCTAACGGTGTTCGCGGTGGTGTGCACCGCGCCCGAAACGAGACCATCTACTTCATCGAGCGCCACCATCATGGTGGCTAATACGACGTTATCTTCAAGCATCGCAAGCGCCATTTGTGGCGTAAGCCCTTTGTTCTTGCGCAATTCGACCATGGGCGCGACATATTTCTCGCGAACTGCATCGGGGTCGATTATGCCGATGTCCGGTGGCAAGGTGACGCCCTGCAACTGCGCAACGGAGTGAATCTCTTTTTCTTTTCCAACCAGAATACACTTGGCTAAGCCGCGTTGATGACAAATAGCCGCTGCGCAAATGGTTCGCGGTTCATTGCCTTCAGGCAGAATAATGGTTTTGTTCGCAGCGCGAGCAGCTTCCGATAGACGATAGCGGAACGCGGGTGGCGACAGTCGGGTCGCACGTTCGGCATCGCAGCGTGTTTTCAGCCAATCGATATCGATGTGTTCCGATACAACCGAGACGACTTGCTCCATGCGGTCGATATCGTCACTGCGCACTTCACTGTTCATGGTTGTGAGCGCTGACGCAGTATGAAAGGTGTCTCTTTTTGAGAGCAGCAGTGGCATACCGGTGAGCAAAGCCTGCTGGCAAAGGTTCATGACCTGATCATTGGGCTTGAAGTCACCGGTGAGCAAAATACCCGCAAGAGGGACGCCGCTCAGGGCGGCCATGCAGGCGGCCAGCACGACATCAACGCGGTCACCGGGCGTAACGATGAGGCAGCCGGGGGTAAGCTGGTTGATCAGGTTGGGTACGCTGCGTGCGCAAACTGATATGTTCTTCACGCGCCGTTGTGCCAGCTCGCCCTCATGGAGTACGGTCAGACCGAGGCTGTTTACCAAGTCGACCATGCGCGGTGCGCAAAGACGCTCGTCCCAGGGAATTTGCCCCAACAGACGAAACTGTTCGCTAAAGATTGTGCAGGCTCCCCGGTAATCAGGCGTGTCGGAGATTTCAGGCAGGTCGGTCTCAGACAGGTACATGGAGTGTTCGGCATGTTTTTTAGGTCCACCAGTCTTGTTGAGAATCACCCCCAGTACATCAGGGTCTTCGGTAGAGGCAAACAGTCCTGCGGCCAATTGCAGGTGTTCATCGAGCTCTTTGGGCGACATGGTGCGGGGGCTTGCGACCAGGATGACTTCGGCATCAAGGTTGTTGGCGATATCAATATTCAGGCGAACCGTGTAGGGCTCGTTACGATCGGGTACGAGTCCTTCTACAATTACGACGTCGGCATCTTTGACGACCTGCTGATAGTTTTCAATTACCTTTTCCATTAATAGCCCTTGATCGCCCTTGCTTAAATAGCGCTGGGCCTCGGCCAGTGGAATAGGGTCGGGAGAGGGTTGCCGAGAGATAGAGCGGCCAAAATGGACCGACTCGTCAATCTCTTGGCCATCTACCCCCAGAGGGGCGATGGGTTTAAAGAATGCGACGCGCACACCAATTTTATCAAGCGCGCGAACCAGTCCGAGGCAGACGGATGTGAGACCAGAATGTAATGCAGTGGGGGCAATGAAAAAACTTTTGCTCATAGGGCGTCCTTTTATGCTGCTTGCGTGCTAATGAGTGTTTGAGTATCGAGGGCAATCATGTGTTCTTCGCTGGTGGGTATGATCCACACAGGGTGACTGTTGTCGCCATGAATCGTGGCGGCTTTACCACGAGGGGCCTGCTGATTGCGGGTGGTATCTAGACTGAAACCCAGTAGCGTTAAATGTGACATGGTTTTTTCGCGTACCAGTGCGGCGTTTTCTCCAATGCCACCTGTAAAGACCAGCGCATCCAGAGTATCTAACGATACCATCATGGCCGCAATATACTTGGCCAACCTAAAGCAAAACACCTCGATGGCCAGTGCGGCCTGTGCGTGACCTGATGCGGCTTCGTCGACTAGCGTGCGCATATCGTTACTTAACTCGGAGATACCTAACAAACCGCTTTTTTTGTTTAGCGTTGTATTGATTTCGTCCGGGGCAAAACCTTTAGATAAGAGGAAGTCGAACAGTCCAGGATCAATGTCGCCACTGCGCGTCCCCATTACCAAGCCTTCGAGTGGCGTCAGCCCCATGCTGGTATCAACGCTTTGACCTTGCTTGATGGCACAAACGCTGGCGCCATTACCTAGGTGTGCACAAATAATATTGAGTGCGGATGTCTCTTTCTCGAATAGCTTTGCGGCCTGTTGTGAAATGTATCGATGGCTGCTGCCATGAAAGCCGTAGCGGCGCACTCCGTGGTCTCGATAGAGCGAGTAGGGTACGGCATAAACGTAGGCATGCTCGGGCATTGTTTGGTGAAAAGCAGTATCGAACACAGCCACTTGAGGTGTGTCAGGCAAAAGTGTTTGCAGCAAGGTAATCCCCATCAAATTGGCGGGGTTATGCAATGGTGCGAGTGGAATACATTGTTCAATCTGCGCCAGCACTGAAGCGTTAATCAGTGTGGAGGTTTTAAAGGCCTCGCCCCCGTGCACGACGCGATGACCGATACCCGTGAGTTCTTTTTTAAGATCCCAGGTTTGTGCCAATTGCTGCAATATCCACTTTAGTGCATCGCTATGGTTAAGGTTTTCTTGCTGGAGACTGATTGTCTTGGAACGAATTTGTCCACGAACCCGGCTGGATGCGTCGTTGAGCGATTCGGCAAGGCCGTCGGCAACTTCTTCGAAAGTATGGCTATCAAACAGTGAAAACTTGAGCGACGAACTACCACAGTTCACCACTAATAGAAGTTGGGACATGCAATATACCTTAACTCTTTGATTTTAAATCCAAAGTATAGAGCAAATATGACTCGAGTGTGAATGCTGTAGAAGAGTTTGGGGTAGAGATTGGATAGCGATAAGTGCGGATACTTGGTAGCGAAAAAATGGCGTCCCCTAGGGGAGTCGAACCCCTGTTACCGCCGTGAAAGGGCGGTGTCCTAGGCCTCTAGACGAAGGGGACGCATTCGCTACCTCGTCGAGGTGGCGCGTATATTAGGGAAGCAATGTGACCAAGTCAACACTTTTGTTTTCGATTTATAAAACATTTTTTTTGGAAGCAAAACGTATAACAAGCGATTACTCAGAAAGGTTGTTGAGACAGGCTTTGAGGTTGTTGGCGGTGTAGTCAAAGGCTGCCAATAAGCCCTCGCGCTCGATTAAATCAAAATAGCGCAACGCGACTTGATGATGAGAGCTCGGTACAAGCTCAAGTAACTTTTCTGGCGTGTGTACCTGATCGATATAGAGAATAATTTCAAAGCGCCGTTTGTTTTCTCCGGCACAGTAATAGTAGCCATATTCGCGTTGGTCGACGGCGGGCGTTCCGAATTTGCTATGCACCAATGTTGCACAACGCGCAAAGTTGGTATTGATGTCGCTATAGGTATTTAAAATACCTTGCGCTTTTGCCAAATCGTAAATGTAGCGCAAGCGTTTCTGAGCACCACGGCTGATATTGGGCAGAGTTTCGAGCGCGACTTTTAAAGGGACACCTCGTTGGTATAGCTGCAAGCTAGTCAGTTGCTCAGAGGTAATGTTGTTGCATGCGGTATAGCTGAACTGGATCTGCTCGTTGCTTACTTGGGCCTGTAAGGAAGGGGCGCCGAGCAGCATCGCAACAATTAAAGCTTTCAGGTACAACATTTGGATTTTCGGCGCAATGAGATAAAAGCAGTGTTGGGAGTGCGACAACTTCAAGCCTGTAATAAGCAATTAGTGCAATAGATCTTGCAGGGCGGATTCCAGATCAGTAAAGCGGAATTTGTACCCGGCGTCCAGTAGCTTGCGTGGAATCGCGCGCTGCCCCGTGAGCAGTAACCTTGCCATTTCGCCTAGGCCTAAACGTAAAAATGGTGCGGGTGCGGTGAAGATCGCCGGACGATGCAGGGCGCTTGCGAGCGATTTAGTGAACACGGCATTGGTCACCGGATTGGGGGCGGTGGCATTTACTGAACCGCTCACTTGTGATTGCTCAATGAGAAAATGAATGATGCCGATCATGTCATCAATATGGATCCAGGGCATGTATTGGCTGCCATCGCCCAG
>JAWWBW010000118.1:0-9433 GCA_033720775.1 Oleiphilaceae bacterium
ACCTTTGACTTTTACCTCCTCAAATAAATACATCCCCTTAAGAATGCCCTGCTCGCTATCCTTGACCAGTGCCGGTTGCTCGTAATTTTCGTTCATGACGGTGATGTAGTAATACACACACTCGTTTTCGTGATACATCCGACGCATGCCGTCCTGAATAATCACTGCCAGTTCGCAGGCGTAGGCAGGGTCATAAGCGATGCAATTGGGAATAGTGCTGGCCAACACATGACTGTGGCCATCCTGATGCTGCAAACCCTCACCATTCAAGGTGGTGCGACCGGCTGTACCGCCAATCAGAAAACCACGCGATCGCATATCACCCGCCGCCCAGGCCAGATCACCGACACGCTGAAAACCGAACATGGAATAGAAGATATAAAAGGGAATCAGCGGATAATCGTGTGTGCTGTAAGAGGTTGCACAGGCCACCCAGGCAGCCATGGCCCCGGCTTCATTAATACCTTCTTCCAGAATCTGACCCGCCTGATCCTCGCGGTAATACATGATCTGATCACGGTCATTGGGTACATACTTTTGCCCCTCTGCAGTGTAAATACCCAACTGACGAAACATGCCTTCCATGCCAAAAGTACGCGCTTCATCAGGCACGATGGGCACTACCCGTTTTCCTACACGCTTATCTTTTGTCAGTGTCGAAAGGATACGCACAAACGCCATAGTGGTCGAAATCTCGCGATCGCCACTCCCCTGCAATTGCGACTCAAATACATCCAGATCTGGCACTTGCAGCGGCTGACTGTCTTTGCGGCGTTTGGGATAAAAGCCTCCCAGCTTCTCCCGCATGTGTTTCATATAGACCGCTTCTGGGCTATCTGGCGCAGGCCGATAATAGGGTACGGATTCAATTTCGCTATCTTTAATCGGTACGCCGAAACGATCACGAAAGGCTTTCAGCGACTCAAGATCGAGCTTCTTCAGGGAATGCGTCGTGTTAGTCGCCTCACCCGCCTTGCCAAAACCATATCCTTTAATGGTATGCGCCAGAATGACTGTGGGTTGGCCTTTGTGATTCACGGCCTGGTGATAGGCGGCATAAACCTTATAGGGGTCGTGCCCGCCGCGATTAAGCTGTTCGATATCTTTATCGGTCAGGCTTTCAGCCAGCTTGGCCAGCTCTGGGTATTTGCCAAAAAAATGTTTGCGCGTATACGCCCCACCGTTAGATTTAAAGTTCTGCATTTCGCCATCAACCAGCTCATCCATCGCCCGCTGCATGGCGCCATCTTTATCGCGTTCAAACAAAGGGTCCCAGAGGCGCCCCCACACGACCTTGATGACATTCCAGCCCGCCCCCCTGAACACGCCTTCGAGCTCTTGAATAATCTTGCCATTACCACGAACCGGGCCGTCGAGACGCTGCAAATTACAGTTGACAACAAAGATCAGGTTATCGAGTTTTTCTCTTCCAGCCAGTGCGATCGATCCCAGCGTCTCGGGCTCGTCAGTTTCCCCGTCGCCAACAAAACACCACACTTTTCGATCACTGGTTTCTGCAAGTTCTCGATTCTGTAGATACTTCATCACATGGGCCTGATAAATCGCCTGCAAAGGCCCTAGCCCCATCGAAACGGTAGGAAACTGCCAGTAGTCCGGCATTAACCAGGGGTGCGGATAAGAAGACAAGCCATTACCATCGACTTCATTGCGGTAATGATCCATCTGTTCTTCGGTCAGACGCCCTTCAAGGTAAGAGCGGGCGTAAATGCCCGGAGCACTGTGGCCCTGAATGTAAATGAGATCAGCGTCCCGAGACTCATCACCCGCATGAAAGAAATAGTTAAAACCCACATCGTAAAGCGTGGCGCAGGATGAGAATGTAGAAATATGCCCACCTAACTCTCCGGGCCGCTGATTGGCGCGCAATACCATGGCCAATGCATTCCATCGGATTAGAGATCGAATCCTCCGCTCCATAAACAGATCGCCAGGCATGCGACTTTCCCTTTCAGGAGGAATCGTATTGCAGTAAGGCGTGGTAACAGAATGTGGTAGATCCGCGCCGGTTTTACGCATGCGATCAGAAAGTTTTGCGAGCAGAAACTTTGCTCTGTCCAGGCCCTCGTGCTCAATGACTGATGCGAGGGCATCTAACCACTCAGAGGTTTCGATTGGATCTGAATCATCCAGCATTGATGTCTCCTTTTGGGAAATGCTGCAGGGTGCATGCCTTGTTATTCTTAATGGCACAACTATCTAGACAGTTTAGACGCACTAATTCAATCGTGCTCGTGATGCTGCATGGAGTCCCGAGCTAATCTGCCCGCGCATTAAAACTTACTGTTGCAACGCGTAAAATTCACATTTCTTTAATGCAAATAATGTTCACATTTCATACAATCCACCTTCGAATCATGTGAGTTTGAGTCAGCTTTATGTTTGTCCTGCGAAGTCTTTACTGTATCGCTTGTGTAGCATCCTTGATGGTCACAACGCCTCTGTTAGCCGTTCAGCCCCTGGACGAAGCAGGCCTCGGCGATGTCGCAGCTGATGCTGGCGTTAATATCCTCAACATTTACGGTGCGAGCGCTGCCGGCATCACCATTGATGACAGCGACGATGAGGGAGACGGTGACGGATTCGAACTACCTCTCGCAGATGCTTCTCATAACGAGAGCGAAGAAGTATTGCCCGCGGCCGAACAACAGTTAAACGAGCTTGAAAAAAGCCTTCAGGCTCTGACCCGCGTAGAAGCAGGAAATGAAGCGATCTCGACAGATGAAGCCGTCGCCTTGCTATCTGCAAATGAAGTGACCCTAAGAGAAGCCAGTGTATTAAATAACAATAGCGAAATCCGTTATCAAAGCAGTAACTTTAAGCATCAGCTGGCAGACCAAAGCATCAACAGCGTGCGCATTGAAAGAGACTTAAGAGTAGACCGCCTCAGCCTCGAAAATTTAAGCGGTAATACCGCAGACTCCGAGCGCAGTGCAGGTAGCATCTACATTTCGGACTGGAGCTCCCGCGGTGGTACGCGTATCACCGCAGATTAGTTTTACATAAAACGTTTATCCCTTCTCGACTCGGCCCATGCTATGCAACGGGCCGTTTCATTTGTGGCTCTTTTTCTGCCCTGCAACTTTGGCTACAGTCAACCAGAGTACCTCCAGTGTTTTGAGAAAGATGGCTTATCACAATGAAGATATATGAAATGAAAATCGCTCCCAATCCTCGCAGGGTGCGCATATTCCTGGCAGAAAAAGGGCTTCTTGACCAGGTAGAATTTATTGAGCTCGACTTACAAAAGGGCGAGAACCTGAGCCCGGAGTTCCGACAAAAAAGCCCGCTCACCAAGGTACCGGTACTGGAGCTGGAAGACGGCACCTGTATTTGCGAGACCATTGCCATCTGCCGTTATTTTGAAGAGCTAGGCAATGGCCCGTCACTGATGGGCAGCAACGCACTTGAAAAAGCCCAGATTGAAATGTGGCAGCGCTGGTGCGAGTTCTATTTTCTAATGCCCACGGGGATGTGTTTCCAGCATTCAACGGGCTATTTTAAAGACCGTATGACACCAGTACCTGAGTGGGGAAAGGTATGCCGCGAGCACGTGCTCGAGTTTATGCAGTTTCTTGATCAGCACTTGGCGAATAGCGCCTTTATCGCTGGAGAGATGTTTAGCGTGGCCGACATCACGGCACTATGCTCAATGGACTTTAACAAGGTTAATCAAATTACGATTGGCGATGACTTGCCGCATCTTAAAAGGTGGCACAAAGACGTTTCGTCTCGCCCTTCAGCCCGCGCCTAGGCGTGTTCAAGGCCAGCCTTTATCGATTAGAGGCAAGCGTGTCGAATGGGGCGATAAGCCCGGTTTCAAAGACAACCTTAATCCAGCGTGTAGCCAAGCTTTTGCATCATGGCTTGATTGATTTCCATAAATCGCTGCAAATCTGACTCTGACATTTCTGTTCGCCAGTCCTTCTTTTTCTTTACAACAATACCATCGACCTTCGCGATATCGTCTCGATCTGGCAGATTCGTGCTCTGAATAGCTCTACCTAAGAACTGACTGAGTTTTTCTAGCGTCTCGGGTAAACGCTGAGTCAGATCTTCATAGTCGAGCAATAAAGTATTGGGTCGATTCCACGGATCCCATGCAGCAATATGCTCACACCATGTTCCAAAATGATGTTTGCCTTCGATGACATCGCGCAATGAAATCTGATTATCAAAAAACTGCCACAAGCTCACACTCGCAGCGCGACCATCACGAGTAATGTAAATCGCTCGGCGATCGTCCTTGGGAAGCTCATGCGTTTTGCCCAAAAATAACTCGCCATTGGTTTGTTGCATGATTTCGGCCAATTGAGGTGAATGCTCGATATGCCCAACATAATCCTGAAGATGTTGGTTGCTCCCCAAGTCACGAGGATAAACACTAGCCGAGCGCAATCCGAAACAGTTCCATAAAATAGTTCTTAAAAACGTGTTCCCGCTTCTTGGATAAGAAGCCAGCCAAACGTAATTCATTCCTGCCATGGTTAACTACCCTAATCGCGGCGATTTGAAGAAGCGCAAACATACACAGACGGTTGTGATAAGTTCAAGCGCCCACTGCATACGCCATGCGAAGATACCGAACCGTTCAACAATTGTTAGCGATGCGTTATCTCACAATGCTGTTTTCTGACAATAAAAAAGCAGGCCTAAGCCTGCTTTTTTATTGTCAATGTCGGGGGTCAGCGCGTGCCGTAAACCACCATGGTTTTGCCTTTCACCTGCACAAGCCCTTGATCCTCGAGGGTCTTGAGTACACGTCCTACCATTTCTCGCGAGCACCCTACTATGCGACCTATCTCTTGGCGGGTGATTTTGATCTGCATGCCATCAGGATGTGTCATCGCGTCAGGCTCCTTACATAAATCAAGCAAGGTACGCGCGACACGACCGGTCACATCCAAAAATGCGAGATCGCCCACTTTGCGAGTGGTCTGCCGCAACCGGCTCGCCATTTGTTCGCCGATAAAATACAGAATCCGGGGGTCCTGCTGAGAAATCTCGCGAAACTTGGTATAGGAAATTTCTGCCACTTCACATTCTGACTTGGCTTTCACCCAGGCACTACGTGAATCCATATTGTCGAACAAGCCCATTTCACCGAAAAAATCGCCGGTATTAAGGTAGGCCATGATCATTTCTCGACCGTCATCGTCCTCAATTATGACGGTGACAGAACCCTTAATAATGTAAAACAGCGAATCACTCTTATCACCGGCATAGATAATGGTGCTTTTACTTGGGTACTTGCGTCGGTGGCACTGGGATAAAAAATAATCCAAGTGTTTAGTCTTGCTTTCAACCGGTCTTAGAATCGTGGACATTCTGGTTACCTTTCTAGTGCTTACTTGCTTTTCAGCATTTCTTCCATTGAGAAAACTGCCCATGTCACCCATGGTTTCTGCCAGTTCAGCATGAAAAACTTGAGTTTTGACAAGCAACTTATTGATCTCTTGAAAAAAGTATAGACCAAGAAAATCATAGTACGTGGTTTAAATTGCGGCCTGTTTATCATGCCTATAGAAATTATGTTACTCTGGCGCGCTTATTTGTAACACACAGTTAGGAAATGTATGAAAGCGCGAATTACCTGGGGCGGCGACGCCAAGTTTATCGGCGATTCCGGTTCTGGTCATCAAGTAATTATGGATGGCCCACCTGATCATGGCGGCAAAAATCAAGGGCCGCGCCCAATGGAAATGTTATTGCTGGGTCTGGGTGCATGTACCTCGTTTGATGTAATGAGCATCCTCCAAAAATCGCGACAGGACGTCACAGATTGTTATGCCGAGATCGAAGCCGAACGCGCTGACGAAGTACCAAGTGTGTTTACCCAGATTAAAATCCACTTCGTCGTCACCGGAAACCAGCTGAAAGAAAGCCAGGTGAAACGCGCCGTAAGCCTTTCGGCCGAAAAATATTGCTCTGCCTCAATCATGCTCGAAAAGGGCGGTGTCAATATCGAACACAGCTACGAAATAACGGAAGCGGAATAAGCCCGCATTCCTGCATTAAATTTGTACAATTATCCATTGCAAAACCCCGGGGCAAGGGCATAATACGCGCTTTTTATGTTCGGGCTCCCGGACGCTCTAACAGAGAGGCGTGTCCATGGACAAAAAGCTGAAACTTCACGGGTTCAATAACCTGACCAAATCCCTCAGTTTCAATATTTACGATATTTGTTACGCAAAATCCGATAAGGATCGCCGCGAATACATCGCTTATATCGACGAAATGTACAACGCCGAGCGTTTGACCCAGATACTGACCGATGTAGTATCGATCATTGAAGCCAATATTCTGAATATTGCCCGCCAGGACTACGATCCACATGGCGCTAGTGTGACCATGCTGATCGCTGAGCACGAGATCGCCCCCGGTACAGACACCAATTCAGAGACGCCGGGCCCGCTTCCTGATGCGATCGTTGGTCACCTCGATAAAAGCCATGTCACGGTTCACACCTACCCCGAAAGTCATCCGGTCAACGGCATTAGTACCTTTCGCGCCGACATCGACGTTTCCACGTGCGGTCTGATTTCGCCACTTAAGGCCTTGAATTACCTTATTCACAGCTTTGATTCAGACATCGTGATGCTCGATTATCGGGTTCGCGGTTTTACGCGAGATGTGGACGGCACCAAGCACTACATTGATCATGAGATCAATTCAATTCAGAACTATTTGAGTCAGGACACTCAGGATGCCTATCAAATGGTTGACGTGAACGTGTATCAGGAAAACACCTTCCACACCAAAATGCTGCTCAAGGACTTCGAATTAATGAATTACATATTTGGGGAAGACAAGGACAAGCTGTCTCAGGCTGAACTTGAAGAAATCGAACACAACCTGCGCAGAGAAATGCAGGAGATTTTTTACTCCCGCAATTTCGATCATTAAAGATTGCACCAGCGGTCGCGCTACGAAGCCTCGTTAAGCAACTCGTAGTCGGCGACCGTTGAACCCTGCACATAATCGACCTGCAACTTCTTCATGCGTTGCAAGCAAATAGCTGAATCAACCGACGACGCCAACACCTCTTTACCGACTTTATGGGCGAGCTCTACCAAAGAGTCTGTAGCAACCGCTTCAGCATCTTCGTCATTGAGCATTTCAACATAACCTTCGTCGATCTTAATCATATCGACGGGTAAAAGTTTAAGCAGTGGAAATGGCGAGCGGCGCGTACCAAAGTGATCCAGGCAAAAGCGAAAGCCTTTGATCATCAGATGCTTAATCATATCCGCCGCTGCATGGATGTTATTGACCACCGCTAAATCGTAAACGTCAAACCAGATGCGTCGCGCATCCAACTTGCCCGCCTCGGCAAGCTCAATGAGATCATCTTTGAAGCTGTCATCCTGAAAGGCATAGCCGCTTAACTTAACACGCAGAAAATCAATGCCATCCCAGGCAGGGTCACCCTGAGTGAATTTTTCGACTAGTGTATCGACCCACCATTTATCCAACGCTCTGGCCTGATCTTCATTTTCCGGCTCAAATGACAACCCTGTTCCCGCCTCAGAGCACAACAACTCGTACTGCTCTTCGTGCACCGAATCTTCGGCAAGACGCATCGCACGCTGGCAAAAAATATCAAAACGAACGGTAGAGAGATCGGTGTTTGTCGCCACACTTTCATCAATCGCTACTTTTTCGGCAACGATTGATTGCGGCATGGACGGCTGGGACGCACCATCTTCAGACTCCTCGGAAGCAGCCTCTCGATGCGCCTGACTTGCCTCTGCAATAGGCCGCACGGCATGTCGAATCATCGACTCCGGATTATTGAAACCTAATTGCGCCCGACTTTCGCCCACTGCAACCAATAGCGGCTGTTTCTGATCGGTATCACTCTGACACAGCTCCACTAACAACTCGCTGCATCGAAGATTGATCAGGTCTAGCTCGTCGTTTACGAGGAACATGGCAAAATCGGTATGCGACAAACGCCCTATCACGGCGCCTTCAGTAGCCAGCTCTTTTAGCGTTTCAGCGACGCGCTTGATAAAAGGAGGATCAAGTCTAGCCTGCTGATCCTCCAACATGGGCGCAAACCGAATATAAAGCAAGCTGCAAGCGGCCGTGCGCTCACCCTGCTTCATTATTTCGCGCACAGCACGGCAGAACTCGCTGCGTTTGGCAAGGCCAGATACTTTGTCGTGACTGGCTTCGAAGGCTAGTTTGTCGTAAACGTCCTTCACCATATCATCAAGCCCCTGATTCACAATCGGCATTTCATAATCAGGATCGGGCATGATCACCGCATCTTTCAGGTAGTTCGCGAACTTGAACAACCCTAATTCCACCACCTTCATCCCCTGGTGATTGACGCATACAAACTTGCTGTATCCCTTGGCGATCCAAACCAAACGCATATACTGGGTTTCTTCGTCTGGCCGATTGAACTGCAACCAGGTACCGACCGGTATCGACTTGGCCCGCAAAATCCAGTGCTTGAGCTCTTTTGATTTTTTAACATTGCGCAGCGCTTTTTCGTCTTCAGACTCCGGAACCTCAAAATGCGCCCCTTCGACAGCGTCAAACTGACCAGCCCGCGCGCCTTCAATAAAGCCTTTTAGCTGCTCACGCACTACCAGCGGCGCCTCCTGGGCACCGGACACCTCTTTTAGACCGGCCTGAATACGCGGCAGCAAGGTCTTCATATCCAGCGGATGAGATGGGTCGTTGCCGTATGCCAGCAGTTCGTCAATGACCTCTAACGAGTCATTCCACTCGCGACTATGCTCGCCATGGCGAATATGAACCAGGTTCAACAGATCCTGCCAGCCTTGTTCCACCAGGGTATAAACGGCTTGAGGAATCACCTGCTGCGAAAGGCGGTCATTCAACACCTTGGCGACCGCCCCTTTGGCCTGCTCTACCTTGTGGACGCCTTCAGCAGCAGCGGCAACACGTTCCACGTTCTTTTTGTATAGCTGGTTCTGACGGTCAACCAGCTCGTTCAACTCATTGAGAACGTTATCAAAAATTTCAGTATCATCTTCGAACTCTTCAACAATGCGCCGCACCAGATCTTCTATACGTTTCTGGTGCGCTGAGCTGAGACGGGAACCCTTGGCACCCAGCTGAGCAATACGGTTCATAACCGCTCTGACAGAATTACTCCCGTCATCAAAGAATCCTTCGTCCTGCAACAACACTTTAAGTACCGGAATCTCCAGGCGATGCAGCTGGTTTTTGGCAATCGGTGTTAAGCGGGGGTTGTTATTGAGACTATCAAAAAACCGGTCCACCACATCAATGGCGACCTGCTGATCTTCATGTATCTGTTTACCTGCCTCGCCATCGCTTTGCAGATTTTCCAAGACGCGCTGCATCAGACCATCGCCGCGAGCTTGCGAGGGATCAATATTAAGTGCCGCGGCCTGCAAGGCAGACAACC
>JAWWBW010000119.1:0-9363 GCA_033720775.1 Oleiphilaceae bacterium
AATTATCCAGACTGCTCTAAGCATGTATTGATAGCGCGCAACCAAGTTTCTATACTCCGAATGTCACTTTTGTTTAGCTAAGTGTCTGTTTAGAAAAGTGAAAAAAGCCTCAAGTTTGAGTTTTCAGAGGGCTCAGCGATTCACAGTGACAATCGTTTTTCTGTTGAGTACCTATCATCGTCCGGGTTGTGGAGTCATGGGCGAATAAATTGAGCGTCAAAATAAAAACTAAAAAGGTTGCCAATGAACTATGCCGATGGACTCAAGGACGTCTTGATTAGGAAGATCAACAAGACTGAAAAAAATCTATATAGCCTCAAACTCGATTATTGTCGTTTTGTCTTTGGTCTCACGCATCGCACTAAAGTCGTCTACGATCAGGTGGTGTATCAGGTGCGAAGTGTCGATTTGGATTCGATGGAGCGAGGCCCTCAAGGGGAGTGGAGCAAGCCGGTTATTAAAGGCGTGCGTTTTGATCCGAAAAGGCACGCCTTTAAAGATGAATTAATCGACTTGGGGACTAACTGGGAAATATTTATGGGTTAGGTGTGGTGTGGCGTTATGCCAGCACCCCCCATTCGTCCAGTTGGCTGCGCAGTCCCAGGGTTTCCGGAACTGTTTGATTGCGCAGCCACATTTTAGCCGCCTTGGCACCCGCACGAATCATGTGGTCACTATCACTAAGCGGTTGGCGATGAACAGCCTGATCAAAGTATTCTTGGCTGGTGGTAGAGCTCAGCTGTAACTGGCTGCGTAGCACCATGCGGATAAGCTCTTTACGCCCTTTGATCGCGCATTGATGTTGCTTGCCGATAAAGTCGGCAGCGCCAATCAAATAGAGGCTAATCGCTTGGCGCAGCCAGGAGAGCTCTTCCGTATCAATGTTTCCAAATTCCTTTTTAACCGCCATCATTTGCATGGCTGCAAATGACTGCGCCAGTTTCAGGCTTTCCATTTTATTCTCGTAGTGAAATGCCTGATCCTGGCTGCGATCTACCACAATATGTTCAACCAGATCTTCTACGGCGTCGTTTTGCATGGTTTGTGCAGAACGGTTTGTACGTGCGTCCAATTGCACCAGGCGTGTAATGAGCAAGGCAATAAGCCCGATTAGCACTGCTTCGCAAATGTGTACCAGTACGGCAAGCATGTTATTAATTCCTAAATGGATGACAGGAGGAATTATACGCGAGGTAACGGTGTGTAACAGGGTGTATCTAACAGTTCGGGTGGGCTTGGGTCACATTAGTGGGGCGAGTTTACAGGCTGTCACAAAGCCGCTCTTGTGAGGAGCGGTTTAAGCCGATTTTCGAGCGTGGTTGATAAAAAAGCTCGAAAGTTCCTCGAATGACAGGGGCTTGCTGAAAAAGTAACCCTGTGCGTAGTCGCATTTGTTAATCACAAGAAAGTCACGTTGATCGATGTTCTCTACACCTTCTGCAATCACCTTGAGGTTGAGCTTGTGAGCGACCGCAATGACCGCCGAAGCAATTTCCATCGCATTCAGGTCTTCAGGAATGTCGGTCACAAACTCCTGGTCAACTTTTAGAATATCCACTGGCAGACTTTTGAGGTAGCTCAATGATGAATAGCCCGAGCCGAAATCATCGATGGTGATGGTGGAGCCCGTCGACTTGATACGGTTAAGTTGGCCAATCACCGTGTCGATGTCGTGCATCAGCATACTTTCTGTGACTTCAATTTCGAGATTGTGCGCCGCCAGGCCTGATTCTGTCAGGGCCTCTGCGACAATGATATCCAGCTTGGGATCGTTAAACTGCCGTGGCGAAAGATTGACGGCCACACGTAATTCCTTCCCTGTAATATCTTGCAGCGCTTTGATCTGACTACAGGCATTGCGCAGTACCCATTGTCCAATGGGCACAATCAGGCCTGTATCTTCGGCGATACTGATGAACTCGGAAGGAGGGATGTCTCCTTTTTCGGGGTGCTGCCAACGTATTAACGCCTCAACACTCGAAATCTGGCCGGTCTTGAGGTTGATTTGCGGTTGATAATGCAAGTGGAAGTCGCCGTTTTGAATGGCGATGCGTAGTTCGTTTTCGATGTGCAGAAGTTTATTGGCCCGGATATTCAGATCTTCTGTAAAGAAGTAATACCCATCACGACCATTCTCTTTGGCCATATACAGTGCCAAATCAGCGTTCTTCATCAGTGTTTCGCTACAGGTACTGTCGGTGGGCGCCAGTGTGATGCCAATACTGGTTGAAACAATCACTTCGTGCTTGCCGAGTTTCACGGGTTCTTTGAGCGCTTTGAGAATCTGTTTTGCGATGCTTGCTATCTTGTCGGTGTCTGCGATGTTATTCAGCAGAATGGTAAATTCGTCACCGCCAAGTCGTGCCACGGTATCCTGTTTACGGACACAGGCTTTAAGGCGTTCAGCGACGGTCAATAGCAGTTCGTCACCCGCGTGATGGCCGAGTGTGTCATTAATGCGCTTGAATTGGTCCAGGTCGAGAAAAAACAGTGCCGCCACGGAGTTATGACGACGGGCATTCAGTATGGATTGGTGCAAACGATCGATAAACAGTCGCCGGTTAGCCAGACCGGTAAGCGAGTCAAACAGGGCCAGGTTCTCCATTTGCCGGTTGGCCTGTTTCAGTGCGGTGATGTCTACAGCAGAGAGCACATAATTCGTAACGGTTTTGTTTTTGTCGTAAACGGCTGAGACCGTGATGGCATTCCAGAAAGCGGTTTTGTTCTTTTTGGAGCACAACACCTCGCCTTCCCAGTTACTCTTGAGGCAAGCTTCGTTCAATATGCAGGCTTCATCTTCGGCTTGTGTCTCATCTTCTTTCTGAGCTTCGCGTGGTGCCAGAATTTTAATGGATTGCCCAATCACTTCGTGGTGTAGATATCCCGTTACGCGGCAGAACTTCTGGTTTACGTATTCGATAATGCCATTTGCATCGGTGATTAGGATGCTGGCCCCGCTATTTGTGACGGCACTACTGAGCTTGGACATCATCAGCTCTGTGGCGGCGTGTGCACGGAGGTTTTTCTTAAGGCGTTGGTTGAGGCGAGCCATGACAAAGCAAAGTACACCAAACAGGCTGGCGACAATGGCGGTCCCGATCAGTTTTAGCAGGGTAGAGTTGTCGTCATATTGCATCTCTGCTGCATGACACACGCCAGAAGCAACAAACAATGCGCCAGCAACCCGATAGCAGACCACGGCGGTACGGCTTCTTAAACCTTTCAGAAGGGTGTTCGGCACATTTATTCCTACAAATTATCCATTTATTCGTTGGTGTTATAGGTCAAATTGTAGAGTAAGTATTAACCGAATGGTAAAGCAGCTTGGTTATAAAAGTGTAACAGGAAGACGCACACCGTAATTGAACGGCACTTTTAAGTTACTGTAGTTAAACAAAAAGTGAATTCCCATTTTACATTTGTAGTGCTGGGATGCCCCTGGGTGCGGGATGTGTTGTGGGGCGAGAGGAAGAAGACGGAGAGCGCAATATTGCGCTCTCCGTGGGTCTTACTTACTGAGCTCTTGAGCTTTGGGTTGCCAGGTCGCGAAACCTTTGGTTTTACTGAAGGCTTCGAGTGCTTTCTTATCGCTATCACTCGGGTTAGCGATTTGCTTGAGTGTGGTAATGCCGGCATCATTGAGACGTTTTGCCAAGGCGGGGCCCACACCGGCGAGCTTGGTTAACTCATTGCTGGCTTTTGCTGTTGGTTTGGTTGCAGGTTTGGCAGCAGTAGGTTTCTTAGCTGCGGGTGCTTTTTTTGCTGCTGCGGGTTTTTTAGCTGCCGGCGCTTTTTTGGCTGCGGGTTTCTTGGCGGCCGGTTTACGCGTAGTGCTTTTTGCAGTGGCGGGCTTTTTCGCTGCGGTTTTTTTGGCTGTCGTTTTTTTAGCTGAGGTCTTGGTTGTGGTGCTGGATTTTTTAGTGGCGGTTGTTTTGGTCGGTGTCGCGCCTTTTTTCTTGTTTTCCATTCCGAGCTTGTCGAGCAGCTGCGATTGCAATTCGCTGAACTCTTTCATGCGTTTATCAAATTCCGACTGAAAGCGAGACACTTCTCGATCGCGGATTTTGTCCATATCTTCCATGATTTTCTTGATTGGTTCATGGATTTGCGACTGTAAATTGTCGAGTTGTTTGAAGGCATCACTGACCAATTTATCGAACTGGCTCGAGGTTTTCTCGAACTCCTTGTTGATACGCGTGACCACCTTGTCGAGGCCCAGCTTGTCTTTTTTACTCATTCGCAGCATCTCCAATTGGGAAAACAAGTACTTTTTTAGTGTAACACCAAACTCAGAATTGCAAGTTCATGGCATAAAAAAGTTCAAAAAACGCTCACTTTGGCGTAAGAATAGCCAAGCAAAGCACACTCTACAAACTTAGCGCCTATTTCAAAGGGCCTAGTCCAGTTTGTCTGATGCGACATGGTAATAGGGATCTTCCATTACATTGACCTCTACCAGATTGCCAGCCTTGTTGAGCAATATGCGGCATTCGGGGGAAAGGTGTCGCAAATGCAGTTTTTTGTTGGCGGCCAAGTAGCGTTCCGCCAGCGTGTCGATGACTTCGACACCTGAATGGTCGCAGACACGCGAGCGCGCAAAATCGATAATGACATCGTCTTTGTCTTCACCCGCTTTGAACTGTTGCAGAAAGTGTGCGGTCGAGCCGAAGAACAGGGGGCCGTCCACTTCGTAAACGGTTGATCCTTCCTCGTTATCGTACTTTTTAACATAGACATGTTTCGCGTGCTCCCATGCAAACACCAGAGCCGAGACAATGACACCCACAACCACGGCGACGGCCAGATCTGTGACCACGGTAACGCCAGATACCAAAATTAAAACGAACGCGTCGGCTTTGGGTACTTTACGGATAATGCGAAAGCTGGACCATTCAAAAGTGCCGATAACGACGATGAACATCACGCCGACCAGTGCCGCTACCGGAATCTGTTCTATCAGTGACGAGGCAAACAGAATGAAGCAGAGCAAAAACAGGGCGGCAGAGATGCCGCTTAGCCTGCCGCGACCGCCTGAATTAACGTTAATCATACTTTGTCCAATCATGGCGCAGCCGCCCATTCCACCAAAGAAGCCTGTGGCGGTGTTGGCAATGCCCTGGCCAATACATTCCTGATTACCGCGACCATGGGTTTGTGTGATTTCGTCAATCAGGCTCAAGGTAAGCAAGGATTCAATCAAACCTATGGTGGCGAGCACAACGGCGTAGGGAAAGATGATGGTGAAGGTTTCCCAGTTAAGTGGTACCGCAGGAATGGCAAAGCTGGGGAATGAACCGGCAATGGAGGCAACGTCACCCACGACGCGCGTGTCCAGATCGAGCAGAATCACCGCCAGAGAGACAATAATGATGGCGGCTAGAGAAGATGGAATGGCACGGGTTAGCTTGGGTAGGTAATGAATAATAGCCATGGTAATGGCAACGAGGGCGAGCATGGTATAGAGCGCTGAACCCTCCATCCAGGCGATATCGATGATGGAGCCTTCGAGCCATGTTCCGTGCAGCCAGCCTTGCTCGGCATTCGTGCCAAACTGGCCTAGTTGCGCGAGAAAAATAACAATCGCGAGTCCGTTTACAAAGCCCAGCATCACCGGATGCGGGACCATGCGAATGAATTTTCCGAGCTTCATGATGCCGGCTAGAATTTGCAGAAAACCCATCAAAACAACGGTCGCAAACAGGTACTCTACGCCGTGTTGTGCAACCAGAGTCACCATCACCACTGCCAATGCACCGGTGGCACCAGAAATCATGCCGGGCCGTCCACCGATGGCGGCGGTAATGAGTCCCACCATAAAGGCGGCATAGAGTCCCACCAACGGTTCGACGCCGGCAACAAAGGCAAATGCAACGGCTTCGGGGACCAAGGCCAGGGCAACGGTCAGACCCGACAGTAAGTCATTTTTAATACTGACTTGTCGGCTGGCTTGTAATTCGAACATGAACACCTCTGGTGGATGGCGATTAAATATGGGGATGGCAAAAGAAACGCTTTGCGAAGCCCTGGAAGCTGCCTAAAAAAACGGCAGCCCTCGCAGGGCGCGGGATTATAGTGGCTCGCTTAACTGAATACAAACGCGAGTCATTTTTGCTTTCGAGGTGGTAAACCTGTGTGCTGAGTGTGAAAACGCCCCTTTCGCATTTTGGCTGTCGCACTCGACTTTTTGGGGCCGCGCGTCGCCTGTTTGGGCTGCGTAGGAGGAATCAGGTGCTTCTTGCCGTAACCGATTAAGTGGGATTTACCCATGTTTTTCAGTGCTTCACGCAGCAGCGGCCAGTTGTCTGGGTCGTGGTAGCGCAAAAAGGCTTTGTGCAGACGGCGTTGACGTTCACCCTTCGGAATAGCCACTTTTTCGCTTTTATAGTCAATGCGGTGGAGCGGATCGCGTTCACTATGGTACATCGCGGTGGCGCTTGCCATGGGCGATGGATAAAAGTTCTGTACCTGGTCGGCCCTAAAGCCGTTGGCTTTTAGCCACATGGCCAGGTTCAGCATATCTTCATCGCGCGTACCCGGGTGCGCGGCAATAAAATAAGGGATCAAGTACTGCTTCTTGCCGGCCTCTTTCGAGAACTTCTCGAAGAGCTCCTTAAAGCGATAGTAGGTGCCCATGCCGGGTTTCATCATTTTGGAAAGTGGGCCGCCCTCGGTATGTTCCGGTGCGATTTTGAGATACCCGCCCACATGGTGTGTCACCAGCTCTTTAATGTATTCGGGATCTTCAACCGCCAAATCGTAACGTAGGCCTGATGCGACAAAGATACGCTTGATGCCGGGTAGAGCGCGGGCGCGGCGGTATAGATTGGTTGTGGGTGAATGATCAGTCTCAAGATTTTTGCAAATGGTGGGGTAAACACACGATAAGCGACGGCAGCGCGCATGGATTTCGTCTGATTTGCAATTGAGATGGTACATGTTGGCCGTGGGGCCGCCAAGATCCGAAATAATGCCCGTGAACCCCGGTGTCTTGTCGCGAATCTGTTCAATTTCGCGAATGACGGAGTCTTCTGATCGACTCTGAATGACGCGACCTTCGTGTTCGGTAATGGAGCAGAAGGAGCAGCCGCCAAAGCAGCCACGCATGATATTTACCGAGAATCGAATCATCTCATAGGCGGGAATTTTCTCATCGCCATAGGAGGGGTGTGGTACACGCTGAAAGGCGTGTTCAAAAACACTATCGAGTTCTTCTGTGCTCAGTGGAATTGGGGGCGGGTTGACCCAAAGGTAGCGATCACCATGGGGCTGCACCAGGACCTGAGCATTCGCCGGATTGGTTTCGAGGTGCAACACGCGCGATGTGTGGGCATACAGTACGGGGTCTTTTGAGACCTTTTCGTATGAGGGCAGAAGAATAAATTCTTTTTCGCGTCCTTTGATGGGCAAGATCTTGATGACCTGTGCATCATCCTTTTGCCGTTCCGCTTCTTTATTGCTGGCGCAAGACGCGGTATCGCCGCCACTGGTATCGATATAGGGGTTGATTTTTGGGTCAATTCTGCCTGGCTTGTCGACACGTGTTGAGTCTTTGGTGACCCAGTCGTGTGGCAGCTGTTTAACGAGTACCGCCGTGCCCCGTATATTGAGCATGTCGCGGGGGTGCTCGCCGCGGCTGATACGATGCGCTACCTCGGCAATTGCTCGCTCGGCATTCCCGTAGAGCAGGATGTCGGCTTTGGAATCCAGCAGAACCGAACGGCGGACTTTGTCGGACCAGTAATCATAATGGGCGATCCGTCGCAGGCTGGCTTCAATACCGCCGATTACGATGGGCACATCTTTGTATGCTTCGCGGCAGCGTTGGCTATAGACTGTGACGGCGCGATCCGGTCGCTTGCCACCAACGTTTCCGGGTGTGTAGGCATCGTCATGGCGGATTTTACGGTCTGCCGTATAGCGGTTGATCATGGAGTCCATGTTGCCGGCCGACACGGCAAAAAACAGGTTGGGTTTACCCAGTGCCTGAAAAGCATCTTTGGAATGCCAGTCGGGTTGCGCAATGATGCCGACTCTAAAGCCCTGTGCTTCCAGTAAGCGTCCGATTACGGCCATGCCAAAACTTGGGTGGTCAACGTAGGCGTCGCCGCAAACAATGATGATGTCGCAACTATCCCAGCCCAGCTCTTCCATTTCCTTTCGCGACATAGGCAAAAAGGGTGCGGTACCATAGCACTCTGCCCAGTACTTGGGATAAGAAAATAATGGCGTCTCGACTTGCATGAAAGGCTCTGCTGTGATGAAAGTGTGCGCATTTTACACAGTTCAACGCGCATTACCTAGCCTTATACGAGGGGCGTTTAACGCTATGGCACTTGTTTACACTTATGTTAAGCACGCAGCGAAAATCTGAAATTGCCGTCGTCGTTTTAGCGGCCGGTGCATCCCGCCGATTTGGGGGAATTAAACAGCTGGCTGAATTTGATGGGCAGCCCCTGTTGTCCCGAGCGTTGCGAGTGGCTAAGTCAAATTGCGCTCGTCCGTGGCTCACCCTGGGCGCGCACGCTGATCAGATTCATGCCGAGCTCGCCCTGAGTGGTGTGGAGGTCTTACTGGTTGATCGCTGGCAAGAGGGCATGGCTGCCAGCTTGAGAAAGGCCGTCGCCACCGCGCAGCAAAACAACTGTGAGGGAATGATCGTCTTATTGGCCGATCAGCCACTGATCACGAAATCTGATGTAGAGCGCTTGCATGCGTTAGCGCTTGAAAATCCGCGTGTCGCCGTGATGTCTCGTTATGCTTCGGGGCAGTTGGGTGTACCGGCTTATTTACCAGCGCGATATTTTTCGCAATTGAGTGCCTTGGCGGGGGATGAGGGAGCGCGGAAGGTTCTGCGTAATGAGCCGGTAAGAACTGTGGATGTAGAAGAGCGCGGGCGTGATATCGACACCCGCGAAGAACTTGATCTGCTGGAGCGTGAATGGCGCTAGAACAATCCGCCCAGCGCTGCGATACCGAGAGCGAACACGCCAACACTCACGGCGAGAGCAATGCCATAGAACTTGTTGGTTTCTTTTTGGTGCTTAATCAGGAACAGCTCAATGGTACGTTCGGCGATGTCCTCGGCAGTTTCGCGTGAGGCATCATGCGCCTGTTGAATCGCCTCGGCCTGCAGCTTCTGCCAGAATTCGGTGTCGATGGACTGAACCGATCCCAAGTGTTCTTTTAGGTCTTCAAGCTGATCTTCGGCAATGCCGCCTTGTTGCTGGCTTAGAATTTCCTGTTTAAATTCAGCGAGTTGATTGCTGATAAAAAGACTGACTTCGGCGGCGACTTCTTCCTTGATGGATTCTGTTTTTTGGTTAATTTGCGCCACGTGCTCATCCATCAGCGCTTTCAGGTGCT
>JAWWBW010000120.1:0-9350 GCA_033720775.1 Oleiphilaceae bacterium
AACCAGTTCGGACAAATCGAACCGCGAAAAGTTGGATACGCGCCCGCCCATTTCGAGCCGTGCAATGCGCAACAGGGCGTTGAAAGTTGCTAGTAGTTGATCGGCCTCGGCCACCGCACTGGCAACCCGTTCCCTATCCTGTTCGCTTTCTACCGACAAGAGCGTATTTTCGAGCTGATTGCGTAAGCGTGTGAGCGGTGTGCGTAAATCATGAGCGATGTTGTCGGAAACGTGTCGAATGCCTTCCATCAGTTGTACGATGCGGTCGAGCATTTCATTGAGGTTACGCGCCAGCTGATCGAAGTCATCATTCGTACCACGGTCAGGGATGCGCAGAGCGAGGTTACCGGTCATGATTTTGCGACTGGTCTGGTTGATCAGTTCCACTCGCTTTGCCGTGCTGCGGCTCATCATGATGCCGCCGAACATGGCCAGGGCGAAGGTAATCCCCATGCCCCAATTGATGGCGCGTTCCACTAATTGCTTCAGCGCCATAAACTCGTTTACGTCGCGGCCAACCAGAAGCCGCAATCCGCCTGGAACGATAAATACCCGGGCGCGCGCCGGGCGTGCTTCTTCGGTTGGCCAACCCAGGCTTTCATCCAGAGTGAAGTTAAGCCAGCCCTCCTGGACTTCGCCATCTTCTGGCCACTTGCTGATATTGCCGGCAAGTTTGATAAAGTCGCGCGCGGTAAACAAGTAGACCGCTTTGCCATTGGGATCCCGGGCAACCCGTTCACGTATCACGCTGATCAGGCCATTCAGCCCCTGCCGCTGGTATTGTTCTGCGAGGCCAATAATCTCGGCCTCAATGGTTTCATCGGTCTGACTGGCCATATAACCGGCGGTTGCCCAGTAAATAAAGCCCATCAGAATAAACACCGAGGTGGCGAACAGCACCATGTACATGATCGCCAGTTGGAAGGTCGAAGTACGCAGCAGGCTAAGGATCTTCACTGAGGATATACCCGGCCCCTCTCACGGTTTGAAGCAATTGCTTGGGGAAGTCCTTATCGATTTTTGATCGTAAACGGCTGATATGTACATCGATGACATTGGTTTGAGGATCAAAGTGATAATCCCAGACCTGTTCCAGTAGCATGGTTCGGGTAACCACTTGCCCAGCATGTTTCATCAGATATTCCAGCAATCGGAATTCTCTTGGCTGTAAATCGATTTTTTCACCGGCACGTTTAACGGTTCTGGCGAGTAAGTCCATCTCAAGATCGGCGACTTTCAGGTGTGTCACCGGTTCAGAACCGGAGCTCGCTCCGCGGCGCACTAACGCTTCGAGTCGAGCCAGTAGTTCGGTATAGGAGAACGGCTTGGTCAGGTAATCGTCGCCGCCACCGCGTAACCCTTCGACGCGATCATCTACATCGCCTAATGCACTCAAGATCAGTACGGGTGTCTGATTTCCCGTCGCGCGAATGGTTTTGATGATGGAGAGGCCATCCATACCCGGCAGCATGCGGTCAATAATCATCACATCGTATTCTTCACTTGCGGCCAGTAACAGCCCTTCTTTCCCGTCCGCAGAATGATCTACGACGTTGTCGTTTTCTTTCAATCCGTTGACCAGGTACGCGGCCACATCTTTGTCGTCTTCAATCACCAGTACGCGCATAGTCACCTCAATGTTAGTGTTTGGCTCTGTGTTGCTTGATATATTCGTACGCTTCTTTGATCTCGCGTGTTTTCTCGGTTGCGACCTGCATCATTTCTTCAGGTAAGCCCTTTGAAACCAGTTTATCGGGATGATGCTGGCTCAAAAGCCTGCGATAGGTTTTCTTAATGGTCGCATCGCTATCGTGCGGGCTCACTCCCAAAACGCGATAGGCTTTTTCTAACTTTTCGCCAGTCGAAAGAGGTCGCTCCTGTTGGTCGTGCGAAAATCCTCTTTGTGCGCTCGCACGTGCCAGTAGGGCTTCGAATTCACTGCGAGATATTCGCAAATACTCTGCGACTTCGGTTAACAGCCTCAGTTCGGCGTCGTGCAACTCACCGTCCGCCAAGGCGGTCGTTATCTGTATTTCGAGAAATATAATGTGCAGATTGCGCCGTCGGCCACATTCTTTGCGCAATTGCTCCAATACCCGCTGACGATCAAAGTCCGGTGCTTTGCCTTGTGAGAACAAGGCTTGAGCCGCCTTTTTTTGCGCATCGTCCAGTTGCATTTGCGACATGGTACGTTGGGCAACCTGAATTTCGTCTTCAGAAACTCTGCCATCTGCTTTGGCAAGATTACCCATAACGGAAAACGTTGCAGTGAAGAAGGCGGCTTGAATACGTTCTGTATCTCTACCCAGTTCGGCGGGGTCCAGATCATCGAGACCGGCTAAGCCTTTATCAAAGCTATGACCGATGGCGGCTCCCAACAGGGCACCCAATGGCCCCCCAAAAGCAAAACCAAAGGAGCCTCCTAATACTTTGCCCCACCACGCCATACCGCAAAATCCTGTTTAATGAGATTTTCTTCAACTTAAGCGCTTCGGTTTTTAACATAGCGCCTAAAATGCCGACCAGTTAAAACTTTGTAAGGGCTAGCCAGTGGAGCTGGGCGCGAACCAGTCGAGAGACTCAAGCGTGTCGCTCCGTGGTCGGTATTCAGCGCTGACCCAGCCCTCATATCCCAGTTCATCGATAGTGTGAAAGATGTTGGAATAATTGAGCTCTCCGGTACCGGGTTCGTGTCGCCCCGGATTGTCGGCAAACTGTATATGCTGAATGAAAGGTAGGTTTTGCGTTAACAAACGGCAGACGTCACCGTGCATGATTTGCATATGATAAAGATCAAACTGTATGCCTAGATTGGGCTCTTGTGCCTGTTTCAGCAACAATTTTGCCTTGTCTAATGTATCGAGCAAAAAGCCGGGCATATCGACGCGACTATTGATCGGTTCCACCAGTAAACGGATGTTGTGTTCGGCAAGCTTTTGCGCGGCGTACCGCACGTTTTGGAGTAAGACCTGCCACTGCTGATCAACGCTGACGTCGCCCTGTTGCAGTCCTGCTAGGCAATTTATCTGCTTTACCTTGAGTGCCTCAGCGTACGCAATGGCGGTATCGACGCCTGCTCTGAATTCTTCTTCGCGGCCTGGTAGGCTTGCGATCCCCCGTTCCCCTGCGTCCCAGTCTCCGGGTGGCAGATTGAACAATATCTGAGTGAGATGATGGGTCTGCAATTGATGCTGTAGTTCCTGTTTATGCCATTCGTAAGGAAACAGATACTCGACATAATCAAAGCCTGCCTTACTGGCTGCCGCAAAACGTTCCATAAAGGGCAGCTCAGTGAACAGCATGGTCAGATTCGCTGCAAACATTGGCATTACTTTTCTGCTCCATTCACGGGTTGATTGGAAACTTGATTGAGCGCTTCGAGCTCCAGAAACAGGCCGCTGTGATCGACATTTTCCAACCCGCGCGAGACCAAAGATTGGTAGCTCTCATAAGTGCGCTGCGCAAGGGGCAGACTTAATCCTTCGACGCGGGCCTGATCCAGAATCATGCGTAAGTCCTTCAGTTGTACCCGTGCTCTCGCTCCGGGTTCAAAGTTGCCCTCAATCATGCGTTGACCGTGTAGTTCCAGAATGCGGCTACTCGCAAAGCCTCCCATCAGGGACTTTTTGACTGCTTCCAGGTCGGCTCCTCCCTCGCGTGCCAGTAACAGCGCTTCGCTGACGGCACCAATGGTAATACCGACGATTGCCTGATTGGCAAGCTTGGCTAATTGGCCGCAGCCGGTTGGGCCGATGCGATTAGCATCTCCAAATATTGAAAGTATGGGGAGGGCTCTGGCGAAGCCTTCCTCAGACCCGCCCGCCATGATCGATAGCGTTCCCTGCTCTGCTCCCACGGTGCCGCCGGAAACTGGAGCGTCAATATAGGTAATGTCCTGCGCGTTGAGCAGCTTCGCATGCTTTTTAGCGAGTTCCGGTGTAATGGAGCTCATATCAATCCAGAGCGCTCCTTGTTGGGCGCTTTTGAAGTCGCCGCTTTCAAACAGGAGTGCATCGATCACAGGGCCATTTTCCAGCATCGTGATAATGACATCTGCTTGTGAAATGGCCTCAATTGGCGAGCTTGTCAGCGTTGCCTCTTGCTCAAAGGGGGCAAGCTTACTTTGCGTTCGATTCCAGAGGTATAGCTGATGTTTGGCCTCAATTAAGCGCCTTGCCATAGGCTGACCCATCAGGCCCACACCCAAAAGAGCGATTTTCATGTTTTGAGATCTCATTTCTAGCTGTGAATGGGGAGATACATAACAGAAATAAAAAAGCCGCCTCAAGGGCGGCTTCTAACAAAGCATTGGTTTATGCGGCTTCCATCAGGTTTTTCACCTTTTTCATCGCATTCTTTTCAAGCTGTCGAATGCGTTCGGCCGATACGCCATATTGATCTGCGAGCTCGTGTAGCGTCGCCTTTTCTTCATTCAACCAGCGCTTGGTCAGAATGTCGAGGCTACGTTCATCTAGCGTTTTCAGCGCTTCGTACAGTCGTGAATTCGAATCCTGTGTCCAGTCTAGTTTTTCCAGACGTTTTGCAGGATCGTGGCTGTGGTCTTCCAGATAGTTGACCGGTGCCTGATATGCTGTGTCGTCATCATCGTCAGTACTCATATCAAATGAGGTATCGTGAGCACTGAGTCGCCCTTCCATTTCGCGTACAACGCGGGGTTCAACACCCAGATCTTTCGCGACGGACTGGACTTCATCGTGTGTAAACCAGGCCAGCTTCTTCTTGGCACTACGCAAGTTGAAGAACATTTTGCGCTGCGCTTTAGTGGTGGCGATTTTCACGATGCGCCAGTTGCGCAAGATGAACTCGTGAATCTCAGCCTTAATCCAATGCACTGCAAAAGATACCAGCCGTACACCGAACTCCGGATTGAAGCGCTTCACGGCTTTCATCAGGCCAACGTTGCCTTCCTGAATCAGGTCGGCTTGTGCCAGACCATAGCCGGAGTAGCTCTTGGCGATGTGTACGACAAAGCGCAAGTGCGACATAACCAGACGGCGAGCGGCTTCGAGATCGTTTTCGTGATATAACTTTTCAGCCAGTTCGCGTTCTTCTTCAACCGACAGAATAGGGATACCATTTACGGCCTGGATATACGATTCCAGATTCGCACCAGGAACCATCATATCTACGGGCTGCAAGCTTGTACCCATATTTCATCCTCCGAAGTTAAATGGAATAGGATTTTATCATCCATCGAGTTTGACACTCAATAGTGGCAAAAGTTCGACTTTCAAGGGTGTCTATGCCAGAAATTACTACGAATGTGGACTTAATCCGGTTCAATCGCGCTGATATGGCGACGCACAGCAATCCATGCACCCAGCCAACCGAGCACGGTCCCGACAAGCAACAAAAAAAGTGTAGATTCGAAACCCAAACCTGACAACTCGTATTGGCTTTGATATGACTGAGCCAGAGCGATCACGGGGCCATTGAGCAGTGAGATGATAATCTGACTCAGAATGACGGCAATCAGGCTGCCACCCAAACCATAGAAACTGCCCATATAAAGAAAAGGGCGGCATACAAAGGCGTTTGTTCCACCAACCAGTTTGAGAACGATGATCTCTTCTCGGCGATTTTCAATGGCGAGCCGAATGGTGTTGCCAAGGATCAAAATCACGGCGAGGCCAAGCATTCCGGCGATGAGCCACACGCCTCGTTCAAGAAATGCTGTAATTGCCTGTAAGCGCTGCAACCACATGACATCGAGCATGGAGCTCGTAATCAGATCAGACTGCGCCAACTGTTGCTCCAGTGTTTGCAAATCTTCAAGGGATTTCAGCGAATGATGCGGCGTGATAATGATACTGTGCGGCAAAGGATTCTCATCCAGATACGACAAGGTGTTTTCCAGGCGCATGGCCGCAGTAAACTCAGCAAGCGCCTCGTCGGCATCGATAAATTGCACGTCTGTGATATTGGCCCGCTTATTTAGCTGCTGCGACCAGGCTTGGCCTTCTTCGGCGCTAACATGATCGGCCATGAAGAGCGTAATCTGGGCAGAGCCGTCCCAGCCAAGGTTGACTTGTTGCAGGTTACTCAACAGCAACGCCAGCAAAGTAGGCAGCACCAATGCAAAGCCAATCACTGAGCAGGTAAACAGGCTCGCCAATGGCGCATCATGCTGGGTGCGTAGCGTGTTACGCAGTACCTTACGGTGATTATCAAGGTAACTTTGTAGCTCGTTTGGTTTGGCTGCGGGTGCAGCACCGCTGCGCGGACGAGCGTTGGGTTCACCTTTAGACATGCCCCTGAGCCTCGCGGTGTTTACCCAGAATTCTGCCTTGATCCAGTTGAATCACACGGTGACGCATATCATTGATCAGCGCCAAATCATGACTGGCGATGAGTACGGTAACGCCAACCTGATTGAACTGTTCGAATAAATGCATGATTTCTGCTGATAGCTCGGGGTCGAGGTTACCGGTGGGTTCATCCGCCAGTAACACAGGGGGTTTGTTGACCACTGCCCGTGCAATACCGACACGTTGCTGCTCACCGCCAGACAGTTGAATTGGCGTTAGCTTTTCTTTGGACAGTAGGCCGACTTTGTCCAGCGCGGCGCGCACGCGCTTGCCGATATCTCGCGGATTGGCCCCCGCGACTTCTAGCGGAATCGCAACGTTATCGAATACGCTGCGATCAAACAGTAGTCGGTGGTTTTGAAACACGACACCAATATGGCGCCGATAATACGGAATCTGGCGAGAAGGAATGCGCGAGAGGTTTTGCCCGCCAACCACAATCTGTCCTTTGGTTGCGCGTTCCATCAACATGATGAGTTTAAGCAGGGTACTCTTACCGGCTCCGGAGTGGCCGGTAAGAAACGCCATTTCACCACGTTGCAGCTCGAACGACACTTGACGCAAGGCGTCATGGCCGTCTTCGTAGCGTTTGTCGACGTTGGTGAAAACGATCATGCAGATTAATCGGCGTCGTTTGAAAATAGTGCTTCGATAAACTGGTCCGCTTCGAACGGGCGCAAATCGTCAATTTGCTCCCCTACGCCGATGAAGCGAATGGGCAGTTGCAGCTGCTTGGCGATTGCGAAGATCACACCCCCTTTTGCGGTGCCATCCAGTTTGGTCAGGCTGATGCCGCTGACACCAACGGCTTGCTGGAAGACCTGGGCTTGACTCAGCGCGTTTTGGCCTGTGCCTGCATCGAGCACCAGCATCACCTCGTGGGGCGCTGTATCGTCGAGTTTGCGCATCACACGCACCACCTTTTCGAGCTCGCTCATGAGGTTATCTTTGTTTTGTAGACGGCCAGCGGTATCCGCGATCACAACGTCAATGCCACGGGACTGCGCAGATTCAACGGCATCATAAATAACCGAGGCACTGTCAGCACCGGTGTGCTGAGCCACCACAGGCACCTGATTGCGCTCACCCCAAACCTGCAACTGCTCAACGGCGGCAGCGCGGAAGGTATCTCCGGCGGCCAACATAACGCTCTTGCCTTCACTCTGAAAGCGTTTGGCCATTTTGCCTATAGTGGTGGTTTTACCCACGCCGTTCACGCCTACCACTAATATCACAAAGGGTTTGTGGGGGGACTCAATCTTCAGTGGTGCTTCACAAGGCGTGAGTATGGCTGACAGTTCTTTGCGCAAGGCTTCCTGGACGCCACTCGCGTCTTTGAGCGTTTTACGGTCGAGCTGCTCGGTGATGTTTTCTACAATCTGTGTGGTCGCTTCGATACCGACGTCGGCACTGAGCAGCTGGGTTTCGATGTCTTCGAGTAATTCATCATCGATTTCCTTTTGCCCCAGCAATAGATTGCTTAAGCCTTCGGTCAGGTTGCTGCGGGTGCGCGACAGGCCACTTTTGATACGACCGAAAAAGCCCACACTGGGCGCTTCCTCTGGCTCGGGTACAACCTCTGGTGCGGCAGGTGCTTCTGGTACGGCTGGGGTTTCTGTCTCGATTGCCGGAGGAGGAGCTTCGGCTACGGGTGCAGGCATCTCCGGTTCGGAGACAACTTTCTGCGCGGGTTCAATGGCTGCTGGGGCCGGCGCGTCTACCTGTTTCTCAGGCGTTAGGGCTTTGGCGGGTTGATCCACCTGATGCGGAATTTGCGGTACATCTTTGGGTTGTGGGCGATGACCGCGGGCGCGTACAAGGTCAACGATGATTACCAGGCCAATCAGGCCCAGAGCAACGAGGGAGTAAAGTAATTCTGCTTGCATGGAGCTACTTGTTAGTCTGTAGTGGAATTGGAATACGGTGCGGCGTAATTGAAATGGGGTTGAGCGAACGCCGGTCCGGTTTAAAATGGCGGCCACATTGCAGACCGCTCGAGTAATCCTGGGAGAGTTTAATGGCAGCTGGGCGCAAAAAAAACCGCGACTCCAAAAAAAATGCAACGGGCGAGTATCGTTTGATCTCGGGAAAGTGGCGAAGTCGCCGACTGGCCTTCCCCGAAGTGGACGGTTTACGCCCAACAACCGATCGCGTGAGAGAAACGGTGTTCAGCTGGCTGCAGGCTTATATACCGGGGGCGAAGGTATTGGATGTGTTTGCTGGAAGTGGCGCGCTTGGCTATGAAGCCCTGTCGCGAGGAGCCAGTGAAGTGACCATGATCGAGAAGCATCCCGTGGCTTGCCGATATCTGGAACAGAATGCGGCATTACTGGGAGCGAAGCCGAAAATCATAAAGAGTGACGCACTCGCATGGTTACAGCAAAACCCAAGTGATCGCTTTGATTTGATCTTTCTGGACCCGCCATTTCGACATGGCTTGTTGAACGAGGTGATTGGATTACTTGAACTACACGCATGGTGTGCGCCCCAGGCGCGTATTTATGTGGAGAGAGCACAGGATGATCCCGCCATCGATCTGCCAGAACACTGGCAGATCGTCAAAGAAAAACAGGCGGGACAGGTATGCTACGCGCTTCTTGCCAAGGCTGGTGAGAGCGAGTAATAGCGCAGATTTTGCGCAAACTCTTCAAGACAGGCAATGCCGCTTTGCTCGGCTTGCTTGCACCATTCCATCAAATCCTGCAGCTTTTCCTGAAAACGGCTACCGGGATTTTGCTTCCAGATTGCCTGCAGCTCTTGGCTTTTCTCATAAATCTGACGAATCATGGCATTGTTATCAAGAATAGCTTCAATACGAGGTTGTTCTTTCTCACATACCAGTTTCGGCTCGCGTGTCAGCAAGCGTTTGGCGCGCTTCATGACGTCTTGCTCATGTTCCGCCATTTTTGCCTGCTGTTCCTTGATCACCGGGATCATCACGTTGCGATGATATTCCGCCAGAATATGGAAGCGATGGTGAATGATGGCCATCACCGAATCCTTATCCAGTTCATCTTTGGG
>JAWWBW010000121.1:0-9301 GCA_033720775.1 Oleiphilaceae bacterium
GCTTTCTTTTAAAACTCTTGGACGATAACAACTAAAACTAAGAGGTCACACCATGAAACCCATTATCCTAAGCAGTATTCTTTTGTCACTCGCGCTTGCCATCACACCGGCGCACGCCGCCAAAGGCGGTAAAGGAGGAGGCAATGGCGGAGGCGGCGGCAGCGAACCTCCCGCAACCGGCAACGACCCTATTCTGTTCGTGCATGGCTGGAATTCCAGCGGATCGGTTTGGAATACCATGATCAGCCGCTTTGAAGCGGACGGTTATACTGCCAACGAGCTGTTCAACTGGTCTTACGATCACCGCCAATCCAATGCAACCACCGCCATGCTGATTGAAGATAAGGTCAATGAAATCATGGCTCTGACCGGCGCCAGCAAAGTGGATATTATTACCCACTCCATGGGCGGCTTGTCATCGCGCTATTATCTGAAGTTCTTGAATGGCACCGCTAATGTGGATGCCTGGGTATCATTGGGCGGCCCCAACCATGGTACCGATTTCGCGAATTTCTGCTTCGATACCTCGTGCTACGAAATGCGCATTGGCTCCAACTTTCTGGACGACCTGAATGCGGGCGATGAAACTCCCGGCTCCGTCCGTTATGGCACCTGGCGCTCACCTTGTGACACGGTGATTAACCCCGATAGCAGCGTCACCCTGAAAGGTGCCGACAATACGCGTACCGGCTGTATCTCGCACAATGGGCTACCGACTGACGCCGGCGTGTATCAGGAAGTGCGCGCCTACGTGCAGTAAAGTAAAACACCGGAGGGCAGGCCGAAGTCGCTTTACGCTTCTGCCACCCTCCAAACAAGCTCTTCTATCATCGCAGTGCCCTACGCACATTGTTGTGCAGCACCGCCTTGATAGTGGGTAAATCAAACTTCATCATAATGGGCAATGAACACCCTTGCTCCCATTCCGGATTAAGTGCCTCATATCGCTCACGCAACGTAGCAACGCTCCTTGATGCCGGCCGGTCTTCACCAAAAGGCACGTTCTGATTGCGAATCAACTTTGCGCCCTCATCCCAATCCTGTCCTGCTTGCCCCGCAACATAATCATTCAACACCAGTCGCTCCCATTCAGGAGTTGCCGCGTCCTGCAGCACCATGACTCGCCCAAAAGTACGATGCAAAGACACAAAACTCGTAGGAAAAGAAAAGGCCACAAAATACAAACGGCGCACCCCATAACGCATGATCACCCCCGGCAATAACCGCCAGGCCGCGGAGGTAATTTTAGGGTGCCCTCGAAATGCCGGCCTCACATAATAGTATTTGCTGTGCAGCAAGAGCGCCTTGCGCCCTTCGCGCGAGACCGGATTAAACGCCAAGGTAAAAAAGCCCTGTAGCGCGCCCGTGGCATCCCAAAAGGTCAACAGTTGTGTATGCGGCTTGCGTAGCAACGCAGTAAATCGTTGCCGATCTTCTGACTCATCCCGTTTTAAATGCAGAAAATCCAGACGTAAGCGCCACATTGCATTCAACACTTGCTCGGGAGCGTCTTCGCCCTGATACACCCGACACGACAACTTTGCTTTTCGAGCCATCAAACCCACCTCATACATTTCTATTCACAACGAGTGTGAGAAGTGTATGGCTTGACACAGCGAAAGGGCAGCGTCATAAATGACGTATTACATGCTATTTATGCCATCAGCTGGCAAATACGAAGCACAACCACCATGAGCACTGGATCATGACGATCAATATTCAGGTATTACTGGCCGACGGTTGCTCTGCAGCGAGCGTAGCGGCCTGCCTTGAAGGGTTTGAGTGCGCCAATATCCTTCAAAACATGCGCCACCATGCACAAGAACAAGCCCCACCTGCGCACCCCTTATTCCAGGTACACACTACGGCGCTATCGAAAAACACCGTGACTTGTACCGGCGGCATGAGCTTGCATCCACAGCTCCAATTGGGTGAAGCGCCACGCCCCGACCTGCTCATCGTGCCGGGCTTTATGTTTCACATACTCCCTGTGCTCCCCCGTTTGCAGGCCGCATCCCCCCTACTCCAAACCTATTACGCCGAAGGCACCCATCTGGCAGCGATGTGCACCGGTGCCTTTGTCTTGGCCGAAGCGGGTCTTCTGGATGGACGCATGGCGACAACACACTGGTTTTTCTCTGAAATCTTCGCGCAACGCTACCCCAAAGTCGCATTACAGAGCGACCGGGTCGTCACCGACGATGGCAACATTCAGTGCTCAGGCGGCGCAACCGGCGGCAATGATCTACTACTTTATCTACTACGCAAATACGGCAGTGCGGAACTCGCCAACGAGTGCGCTAAAAAGCTGCTCGTAGACACGCGCGAACGCAGCCAAAACCCTTACATGAGTTTTCAGGCACCGCGACAACATGAAGATCAGCTAGTGCATAAAGTACAGGATTGGGTCGAACAACACTTGGCCGAGCGCATGACGCTTGAGCGCATAGCCCGGGAGTACAATACGAGTGTCAGACAACTAATTCGTCGATTTAAAGCCGCCACACAAATGCCTCCCGGTACCTATATACAGAACCTACGCCTCGAACGCGCGAAAGAGCAACTGGAATGCAGTGATCAACAGATCGATAAGATCGCGTACAAGGTAGGCTACGAAGACAGCAATGCATTCAGGAGGGTGTTCGGTGAACGAATCGGCCTGTCGCCCAGCGCCTATCGCAAACGGTTTAGAAGGTAACACCCTGCCGGGCGCTCGCCCGGCTTGGGTATGGGGAGGGAATTGATCTAAATACCAAGTGAATCGAGCAAGTCGTCCACTTCGTCCTGATTGGTACCGGATAGCTGACCGGGCTTGAGATTCTCGGTAGCCGCTGAGGTATTTCCAAACAGCTCATTGAGCGAAATGATTGTCAGCATGAACTTCTGATCGGTGATCTGGTCCTGCGAAAACATGTTCATCACCTCAATCAGATGCGACTGCACCACGTTTTTAATCTGGCTACGCTGGTCGTCGCTCAACCCGGTCACTTCTGAAAGAATTGATGATTCCAGACCTTCCATCATCATCATTTGTTGCTCTTTCATCACCTGGTAAGTTTCGTTCACATGCGTCAGTTCTTTAGAGCACGACATGACCATTTTCTTGATCTGCTCCGAGCGTTCCTGCAAATCGGCTGTACGTTCCTCCACCATTTGCTCCAGGTTTTCGTTCAGCTCGCGAATTTCTTCTTCCTGCTCTTTGCGCGTCGTGATGTCGTTAATGGTCGCTAGAAAGGTCAAGCCTCCATTGATCTCGAGCTTGTACATCGCCAGATCGATCCATCGCAATTCCGACCCCACCAGCACCTGTGCTTCGAGCTTACCTACATTTTGCTTGTAGCAAGCGAGATACTCCATGAGCATCGAGTCTGCGGTATCCACATCTTCATCACCCATACCACACATGCCACCACGTGCCTCGATAGGCTCAAAATCCGGAATCTTCAACTCTCTCAGGCTTGGTATCAGCTCGGTCAGCGGACGACCTTCTACCTCGCCCTCCTGTTTTTCAAAAATGGTTCTGACGGCCGGGGTAGAAGTACGAATAATGCCTTTACCATCAATCGCCAGCAGCACAAAGTCAGCGGCAACCAGCAAAGTATCTATTATTTCTTGTTTTTGCATAGGTGTGATCGGGTTTTCTGTTGGCTGGATTTTTAACATAGCAGCGGCTTTCGAATTCCGCTAGGTGGATTTGAGTCTGCGCAACCAGCTTGCGCGGCACATCTGCCGCTAATTAATACCAAGCGAACACCAGCGCTCGCCGGGAGCTTTTAAAGCATTCCAGACTATTCAATAATCAGCCGCACACGCTGAGGTCGGCTCAGCAACTTGGAAGGACTCATTCCCACCATGGCATGAAAGGTTTTGGTAAAATGTGAGGCATCTGTAAAGCCGGCAGCGACCGAAGCTTCAGTCAGATTACCCGTTTTTGCGACCAGTACCGACGCCACAAACAAGCGGTGCCAGCAGCGATAGCGACGTATCGGGATACCGGTTTGCTGCTTAAACAACTGCACCAGGCGTGACACCGAGAGATTGGCAACCGCAGCAAGATCATCAATCGATAGATTTTCATGCACCCGCTGCTTTAGCTCATCGACCACGGCAACAATACGTGCATCCACCGGGTGAGGCGGCAGGTTCTCATCCACACCTTCGCGTAGTACCCGATCCAATAACTCGTAAGTCTGCTCGTAGGGCATGCCGTTTTGGTAAATGTCGCGAAATGCAGCGCGATAATGTTCTTCCTGCCGACTATCGAAACGTGCGCCGTTGGCCGCTACATCTTCACCCATCTGGGTTAGCAGCATCGCGTAGTCTTCTCCGAACGGGTCCAACATACAGTTAACCACCAGTTCGCCACGCGTATCGATTTCATAATCCTCGCCCGCTCGGGTCAATACACTACGTGCTGGCCGATATGATTCATCCTCGCTACTGCGGTAGAACAAGGGCTCACCCAGACTCAAAACGAGACAGGCAGCCCCCTGACACATTTTTAAAGGCTCATCGAGACGACCAATAAATAGTGAGCGGCGATCCCAAAGGTAAATAAGGGAATTATAATTCATAAGGTATTTTCCGAGTTGCCGGAAGCCTGCTGCCCCCCGGCTTGCACACCAAACAAAAAGTGCTCAGCTGCCGCGCGATCTTCTGCCGCAAAGTGCCGCTCGAGCAATTCCTGACGCATCGCCAGTTCATCATTACCCGTAAGGCCTGCTTGTTCAATATAACGGTATTCATCTAAAAACTGACCGAGCTGCTCCAGCCAGGCTTGCTCCTGTTGCCCCATCACAATGAGCTGATCAATCTGCTCTTGCGACAGACTTGCGGCCAACCTGTCTCGTAACTCGCCTTCTCCAATCTCCTGCTCGCGCCACTGCTGCAACCATTGCTCCTGCTGTGCTTTGAGCTCCCTCATCTCCGGTGTTGCAGGCTCCTCTTGCAAGTCCCCGTGCATGCCGTCGTCACTTGCGACAAACATCTGCTCAGGCGCATAGAAAACCTCATACAACTCCGTGCCCATGATCGCTTTGCGTTGAGCCAGTGCTTCCTGCTCGTATTGCGCCACATTTTGCAAAATCTGACCTTGCCATGATTGCCGCAAGGCTTCTTCAGCGGCATGAGTCTGCACGAGTTTTTCTAATGCTGGCAACCACGATTCCGGCACTGCCTCGCTGAGCTGTGGCAGTATCGTTGAAAACTCTTCGGGTGCAACCAATTCACTGAGTCGCAGGGCAAGCTCCTGTACCAACATGAGATTGTGCCCCAATTCGGCCTGTTCCGGCTGCAAAACATCGTGAAAAGTGTCGAGTATGCGCTGCAGCTGGGTCGTTAAACTTTCCTCTGTAGGCGAATCAGGCGCTTGCACGGCTTGCACGGGTTGAGGCGTAGTCTTTGGTTCTGATACTAAAGTTGCTTCTGGCGCATCCAGCCTATCGCTGCTTTCGGCAGGCACCAAGGGTGTGTCAGAGGGGGGGACGACGGTGACAGAACTTGAGTTCTCCGCAGGCTTGGGCAAGTTGGCGATCGAATGTGCAACGCCCGGCTCTGATGACTGGAGCAGAAACCAAGACAGACCGACCAGCAACACTGCCGAGACTAAAATCATCGAGATTTTCATCGCCACCTACTCGCTGGAGTAACGAATACTTGCCTGTTCCTTCAGTGCCGCAATGTGGCTTTGCAAACGCTGTTGACTCAGCTCCTGCCGAATGCCTTCTTTGGCGACCTCAAATGCCGGCTTGGCGATGGTAGAACGATCCATACAGCGCCACACGAGCCAGCGCCCATTCTGTTCAATGACTTCGCGCAACCACTCACCCGACTGAATATTCTGGGTACGCGCCAACGCTGAAAACGCGAAGGCATCAATGCTCTGCCAAGGCTCAATGTTTTCCGCGTTCTGATCGTTCGTATTCACGTCCGCCGCTGCCTGCTGTTGGGCGGACAAAAACGCCCGGGCGGCTTCAGCACTTTCAAATTCCCAATAGGCCATCTGTACCATTATCTGTTCCGGCACAGCATCGTACGCAGCGCGCAATTCCTGCTCACTGATATTTAAACGATCAATAAAATCCATCACATAAAACTGCGATAACAGAGTCTTGTGGGCCAATTCCAATTCCATGCGGTGTCGCGCAACCTTATCAACGCCCTGCGCTTTAGCGGCTTGCGCCAGAAGCTCTGTCGTAATCAGATCTTCCACTAATAAAGACGTATCTTGCCCCATTCCCGAAAGCGGTCCCTGCGCCCGACTTTCACCCAATAAAGCAACCAACTCATCAGATATAGGTGTTCCGTTAACCTGTACCACATCGCCAGCGTGTACCAACGACGTTGTCAGCAACACCGTACCCATCACTACCGAAAACCTGTTCAACATACTGCACCCTCCTGCCAGAACCTGTTATTAAACGAGATTCCTAAACTAAGAAAGCCAGAGGCACTATACCTCTGGCAAACGGCTGTACAACTTTCGCCCTGCTATGGTCTGCTCTTGTTCCCCGAGAGATCAGCCTGACGAAAACGCGGCGCTGCGTCTGTGTCGCAGTACCGCATTCAGCACCACAATCAGATATTGCTTTTAACGATATTGTAGGTAGAACCCAGCTCAAGCATGATGTTGTGTTCCCACCAGCCAACGTGGTGACTGGTTCCACATTTGGCGCTGCTGTCAGGGTTGATGATTTCATCACCTGAAGACCAGATAGCGGTATCACAACCACGGCCATTCAAGTCGCGCAGGAACGACGAGTTGTAGCGCATCTCGAAGCAGGCAGGGCTAAAGCAAGCGTACGCCCAGCTGGTACCCTTGTGAGGCGTGCCGATGGTCACCAGATCATCATTGTGTGAATAGCCACCCTTGAATACGCGATACCAGCGAGACACCAAACCACCGTTGGAATGTGCAACAAGATTTACCTTGCTCCAACCAGTTTGCTGTTTCACCCAGTTCACGTAATCGCGCAGTTGCGAGGCGCTGGTTTTGTTGCTGCGGGTCAACGAGCTATAAGAAAACTTATAGAACGCACAGCTTGGCCAACCGTCTGCTTTAAAGCGATTGATCATGGTATTCCATTGCGCGGTAAAACCGGCATAACCGTGAACAAAAACGATAGGTTGTTTGCTACAGGCTGCATGGCTATGCAGAGAGAGGGTACTGAGCACGAGGGCCAGCAAAGAAAGGACTAATTTTTTGTTCATTTCGAACACTCCTCTTTTTTTATATTAGTCGTGAGTGATTTCTCAATGAAGGTCGATACAGCGCATCCGTGTAACCGCAACAAATTTCAGGCCTTGTCGCTGCTACCGTCTACAAAGACACAACCCTTTCATCTTCAGTTATTAGCGTTTCTGCGGCTTGTAAAAACTAACAATACTCCAGCCATCAATGTGAACTACGTCACACTTGATGGAGAATGCAAATCAGCTGCGCCAAATAACGTGTTAGCTAACTGGCGCAACCGCACTTAACGCTAACTAAATATTGTTCCGCGTAATATCGTAGGTGGAATACAGGTCAAGCATCAGGTTGTGCTCCCACCAACCCACATGGTAGCTGTCACCACACTTGGCACTACTGTCAGGATTGATGATTTCGTCACCTGACGACCAGATGGCCGTGTCACAACCACGCCCTTTCAGGTCTCGCAGAAACGACGAGTTGTAGCGCATTTCAAAGCATGCGGGGCTGAAGCAGGCATAGGCCCAGCTAGTGCCCTCGTGCGGCGTGCCGATGGTGACCAGATCGTCATTGCTGCCATAGCCGTTTTTAAATACACGGTACCAGCGCGCCACCAGACCACCATTGGAATGAGCAACCACGTTAACCTTGCTCCAACCGGTTTGCTGCTTGACCCAGTTAACGTAGTTATCCAGCTGACCGGCACTGGTCTTATTGCTCTGCGTAAGAGAGCTGTATGAAAATTTATAGAACGCGCAATCGGGCCAGCCGTCGGACTTAAACCGATTGATCATGGTATTCCACTGTCCGGTGGAACCGGCGTAGCCATGCACAAATACAATGGGCTGCTTACTGCAGGCGGCATAGCTCTGCATCGAGAACGTGGCTACGATTGCAGCCAGAATAGAAAGGACTAGTTGTTTGTTCATTTCGAACACTCCTCTTTTATTTTTAGAGTAGAGAGAATTCTCAATGAAGGTCGTTACAGCGCTTCCCTGTAAAAGCAGCGTTATTCACTCTGCTACTGCTACAGTCTACAAAGACACCTCACATTCATCTTCATGTAAAAAGAGGGTTTCAAGCTTGTAGAAATTAACGATATTGATCACCTGCGCGTGAACTGCGTCACACTTTTGGCGCGAACAAGGACGGAATAAGGTTACTACGACACACACTCTATTCCGTCGCATAAAATTAGCTGGCGGGTTCTGGCGTCAACTCAGGAGAATCATTGTTTAGCTCGTCTTCAAAAGCTTTTAGACGCTTGTAGATAGAGAGGAGCTCGACGATGGTGCTCCAGCTGTGCACCAGAAACTGGAAAGAATCTTCTACTTTGCCGAAGGCCCTTATCACCTGCTGTAGCACCCCCAAGGTAATAGCTCCGGCGATAATCGTGGGCGCCATTGCGATATACGGCACAATCACTGTGAACTGAATATACGACCACTTCGCCACATCAAAATACATATAATGTTTATAGAGCTTGAAATAGTTTTGCCGAACATTGCCGAATAGCTCGCGCACTGTTGGCGGTGATGCACGCTCTTCATGATCCTCACCCAATACGAGCTCTTTACGGTAAGCCGCCTCTACTTTTTGATTATTGAACTCCAGACCAGGCAACTTGATACCAACAATGGCAAGCAGCACCGTTCCGCTGGCCGCCGAGATGACAGCAATAAACACAAGCGCCTGATCAACCGGACCAATCCAGGGCAACTCTTTCACATGTTCACTGAGCCCCCACAAAATTGGTAGAAACGCGGCCAGGGTCATCAAACTCCGAATAAAAGCGACACCCAACCCCTCCATAATGCGAGCGAAACGCATGGTATCTTCCTGAATACGTTGCGAAGCACCTTCTATATGACGGAGCTTGGGCCACTGCTCCATGTAGTAGTCGTTCATGGCGGTACGCCATCGGAATACGTAGTGTTTTATAAAAAACTCCAGCAGTACAGCGACAACAATATAAATCGCCGCGATCTTGGCAAAGGTCATACAAATCAGCAAAAACTCGTCAAAGGTGACCTTTCCCGGATTGGCCAGGGCTTCTTGAATGGTGTTGTAAAAGTCGCCGAACCACTCATTGATGTCGACGTCGAGCTGCAC
>JAWWBW010000122.1:0-9292 GCA_033720775.1 Oleiphilaceae bacterium
ATGACAATCAACTGCCCAAAACGGGAAACATTCACAAACTCAAGGCGCCGATACGGCGATTTTGACTGACATCCCACCGCTCTAAACGATGTAAAGTCATGCTCGCCCACCAGACACTGCGCAGCCCTGTGCATCAAATCGGCATCAAGAGGATAATGAAACCAGGAAAGCTCGTTACCATAGAGCGCCGGACGAATGGGATGATTAAAGATCACATAATGATATCGACGACTGATCGCACTGAAGCGCGCATGAAACTCATCGGATACCTTGCCCACCCAACTCACACTGATACCGCGTGGAAGATTCGCATTGACGCCAAACACCCAAGACCGGGGACTGCGCATCGATGGTGTATCAAAATGCACCACTTGATGCGACGCATGCACCCCCTTATCCGTTCTACCTGCGCACACTAACTCAACCGGGTGATTAGCGACTTTTGATACAGCTTGCTCAAGCGCCTTTTGCACTGTAGGCAGACCACTTTTTTGCGCCTGCCAACCATGAAATGCAGCCCCACAATACGAAAGGCTCAAAGCAATGCGGCCGTTGACAGGAACGTCAACGGCCGCATATCGGTGATCACTACTCATTGAGAAAACCAAAACTGCGATAATTTAAAGTCCGCAGTTTAGCACTTGCCCCACTTATCCCAAAGACTGCAATAACTCTTTGGCTTCCGTCTGCTGCTCCGGCGACCCTTCGGCCTCAACCTCTTGAAGAATATCCCGGGCGCCATCAACATCACCCATATCGATGTAGGCGCGCGCCAAATCAAGCTTGGTCGAGGCTTCGTCAGTGCCTTTGAGGAAATCAAAGTCATCTGCCTCACCCAACTCCGGCTCAAAGCTATCAGGATCACCCAAGGCCTCGACGGCCTCTTCCAGAATATCGTCGCTAACCACGGTGTCCGGAGCCTCAGGCACTTCTGCCTCAACCTCTTCCACTGCTTCTGCGATCTCACCATCGTCTTCTAATGGCTCATCAATACTGGTTAACTCTTCAGGGATAGACAGATCATCAGGCAGGTCAATTTCGCTTTCCTGCTCCAGCTCATCTGATAGATCAATATCGTCGAGTTCAAGGTCCAGATCGGCAGAAAGATCCTGATCAATCTTATCTATCGCCGCATCCAGACTATTATCCTCTAGGTCTGCATCAAGTTCTGCGTCGAGATCCGCCTCAAGATCAGCATCCAGCTCCAAGGCATCATCCGTGAGATCTGCCGTACTTTCCAGATCAATATCTACATCAACATCCAGATCAAGCTCTTCAGAGCTTAAATCAACGTCGAGTTCAACCTCTTCTTCATCATCGATATTTTCAACCGTGTCCAGACTAAAGTCGTTATCCGCTGCAGTATCCAGTTCCGCCTCAACCACTTCCTCTTCGGCGGCCAGACCTTCTTCAGCGGCGATCTCGCTGTCGCGAACCTCTTCGTCTTGCCGTACCTCATCAGCCAGCGCTAATTCGGCCTCATCCACATCAGACAAGTCTTGCTCTGTCATCTCGGCACGAATCTGATTTGCCTGCTCTAGAGCCTGCTGGTCCTGAATTGCTTCAAGCTCACCGTACTGCTTATCAAAGGCCTCCGAGTTACCGGCCTCTTTATATACTTCCAGCAGCTTAAGGCGATAATCGGTGCGTACCGGCTCGCGCGAAATGGCCTCTTCAAGAATCGTAGCTGCCTGGTCAAGGCGACCATAAGCGATGTACACATCGGCTTCAGCAACAACATCTTCCTGCTCACCACCGCTTTCCTGTTCGCCTGCAACCGAGCCTGCCTCGGGCATTTCCTCATCTGGGTATAGCGCTTCTTCCTGCTCGAGCTGCTCTGCACCTTCTTCAGCGGCAAACACCTCGTTAGATTGCTGCTCATCGTCAAAAACGGATGAAACAGAATCAGGCTGATCAGGAGCATCATCAGGCTCCAGCATGGACTCTCTCAAGGCCTGCTCTTGTGCCGCATTATGACGAGACAACATCCACAACAGCACCAGTAATATAATAATGGCGACTCCTGCCAACCCTAGATACAGCGGATTGTTAAGGATCGTTTCGATGATGTTTCGCTCAGTGTCGGCGCGACCTGATTGTTCATCGGCTGCCAGAGGGGCATCCGCAACAGGCGCGACCGGTTTGGGCTCAGGCTTAGGTTCAGGTTCGGGCTTTGGCGCTACTTCAGCTTCTGCCTGCTCCATCTCGGTCGAGGAATCCATCACCATATCAGGGCCTTCCTCGATCACTCTTTCCATCGTACCCGTTGCGTCTGCTTCAGCAGCAGCACCCTGCTCTGCCTCAAGCCGCGCCATCTCATTGGCACGCATTTGCTCTTGGATACTCGCCAGCTGATCATTTTTTAATGTCAGCAATCGTTGCAGGGTTTCAAGCTGCTCTTCCAGGTCGCCCACACGACTGTTTAGCTCCCGATTCTCAATCGATGCCTTATCAAGCTTTTCAAGCGCTAGAGCCAACTCTGTTTCAGTTTGCGTATCACCCGTACCGCTACCTCCAGAAACACCTTGACCAGCCCCTGCGACAGTGGAGTCGTTGCCACTCTCAGCGACAACCAGTTTGAGTTCATCACTAGAGCTAAGCGTTGGTTTAGATGCTGGCTTGGTGACTGGTGCAGACTGGACCTTGTCAGATGAAGCAACGGCCTTGCGCTTGCGAGGCTGCAGCGCTTCGTTTTGCGCAATCACTTCATTGATGGCTTCTGCAACTGAACGACTTTGCATTTCCTGCTTGCTTGGCAAACGTAGAATCTGGCCGGCTTTCAGTTTATTGATATTGTTGTCGATAAAGGCTTCTGGATTCAGATCCTGAATGGCGAGCATCACTTGCTGTGGAGAAACCGATCGGTCCGGGCGAGCCTTCATTGCGATTTCCCACAAGGTATCGCTGGAATCAGTGGGACCGTAAGTGCCACCCGTAACAGTCGCCGGGGTCGCCGTCACAGCCTGTCGCGAAACCGTTACCGTGTCGCCTCCCGGACGCTGAGCTTGCGGCGTCACTGCTGGCGCGGATGTTGCCGGAGCAGGCGCGGCCACCACCGCTGGTTGCTCTTCAGCAAACAAAGGAGGATCAATTAATAATGCGTACTCTCGCAACAGACGGCCGCTTGGCCAAATCACTTCAACCAGAAAGTTCAGGTACGGCTCTCGCACTGGCTTGTTTGTTGTTAACTCGACCGCCAGCTTGCCGTTGGCGCCTTGCTTAACACTGAAGCGGATGTCAGACAGAAAGTAAACACGATCGACACCGGCCTTGATGAACTCTTCTCGTGTGGCCAGTCCGGGGAGTATTTCCGCAGCTTCGAGATCGCCCACATTCACCAGTTCTATTTCGGCTTTGAGGGGCTGATTCAATGCGCTTTGCACCGAGACCTCTCCCAAACCCAATGCAAAGACCAAACCACTGAATCCTGCACTGAGAAATGACAGAGCAACAGCCAACTTGCGTATCATCACTTGCTATCCTTTATCGTGTATTTTAGTTAGACGCATTATGGAGGCATTCCTACGCAAGCCGGCCAACACGAACGCTGACGCGACTCCAAAATAGACTACATTTTGAACGCTTCAGTTGAAGAAAGTGCCACACTTGCTTGCTTTTATTCGGAATTTCTTATGACAACAGTACACAAAGTATTGATGAAAGATGGCTAATTATCAACAAATCTTTATGTGTCGGATTGTTATCGGCGAAAGCATCGCCAAAAAAAGAAAAGGGCGCCGTTTAGCGCCCTTCTTTTTAGCTTAAAGTTTAACCTTCAAGCAGGATTCGCAACATGCGTCGCAAGGGCTCCGCAGCCCCCCACAAAAGCTGATCCCCCACGGTAAAGGCAGAGATATACTCCGGCCCCATTTGGAGCTGGCGAATCCGACCTACCGGGATCGATAAGGTGCCGGTCACTTTAGCCGGCGACAACTCCTCGATAGACGCATCGCGATCGTTCGGGATTACCTTCACCCAGTCATTGGCAGCCGCGAGCTTGGCTTCGATCTCAGCAACAGGCAGCGCCCGTTTCAGCTTGATCGTTAATGCCTGACTATGACAACGCATCGCTCCGACGCGCACACACAAACCATCAATGGGAATAGGGCTGTCTTGCAGGCCAAGAATCTTATTGGTCTCGGCACCCGCCTTCCACTCTTCCCGACTCTGACCACTGGGCAATTGCGTGTCGATCCAGGGGATCAAGCTACCCGCCAGTGGCACGCCAAATTGATCTTTCGGGAAATCCCCTTCGCGCAGACGCTCCGCCACCCGGCGATCGATATCCAAAATAGCACTCGCCGGATCGTCCAGCTGCTCTTTCACGGTTGCGTGAATGTCACCCATTTGCGCAATCAACTCACGCATATGTTTGGCACCTGAACCTGATGCCGCCTGATAGGTCATGGGCGACACCCACTCCACCAAATCTTCAGCAAACAGGCCACCCAAGGCAATCAACATCAAACTAACGGTACAGTTACCACCAACGAAGTTTTTAACACCGTCGTTTAACGCCTTGTCTATGACATGACGGTTCACCGGATCCAGAATAATCACGGCATCATCATTCATTCGTAGCGCCGAAGCCGCATCAATCCAATAACCATCCCAGCCTTGGCCACGCAAATCAGCAAACACACTCTTGGTGTAATCACCTCCCTGACAGGTGATGATTACATCCATTTCGGCCAAAGCCCTAAGATCATTCGCATCTTTTAAGGTCTTTTCGGACTGACCTACGTCTGGTGCCTCTTGTCCGGCTTGTGACGTGGAGAAAAATACCGGCTCTACCAGTGAAAAATCCTGCTCTTCCTGCATACGCTGCATCAGCACGGAACCAACCATGCCACGCCAGCCAATCATTCCCAGCTTTTTCATAACTAAAAACTCACTTTAAGTTTGATCACTATCTATATGTTTTATAGTGAATTATTTAATTCCTGAACCACCGCCTCACCCATTTCGGCGGTACTTACTTTCTGCATGCCGTCAGAATAGATATCAGCCGTTCTCAAGCCTTTATCCAAGACTGCACTCACCGCTTTTTCGATTTGATCTGCAGCATCGCCAGCATCCAGGCTATAGCGTAGCATCATGGCAACCGACAGTATCGTTGCGAGCGGATTCGCAATTCCCTGCCCGGCGATATCAGGCGCCGAACCATGACATGGCTCATACATGCCCTTGTTGTTGGCATCGAGCGAGGCAGAAGGCAGCATACCAATCGATCCTGTCAGCATGGCCGCCGCATCAGACAAGATGTCTCCAAACATGTTGCCCGTAACCATCACATCAAACTGCTTGGGCGCACGTACCAGTTGCATGGCAGCGTTGTCGACATACATGTGGCTCAATTCAACATCGGGATAATCTTTAGCCATCTCATCCATGATTTCGCGCCACAGCACGGTCACTTCAAGCACGTTGGCCTTATCAACGGAGCAGAGTTTACCGTTGCGCTTGCGCGCGGCTTCAAAAGCGACCTTGCCAATACGGCGAATTTCAGACTCACTGTAAACATAAGTGTTGTAACCCTGTCGCTCGCCATTCTCGAGCGTACGAATACCACGCGGCTGACCAAAATAGATGCCGCCAGTGAGCTCTCTAACGATCAGTATGTCGAGACCCGAGACTACTTCAGGCTTCAAGGTTGATGCATCAGCCAGCTGAGGATAAAGAATGGCGGGACGCAGGTTACCGAACAGCTCAAGATTGGAGCGCAGGCCCAACAGGCCTTTTTCGGGACGAATCGCCATATCGATCGTGTCCCACTTAGGGCCACCCACCGCTCCCAGCAAAATGGCATCTGCCGCACGTGCTTTTTCAAGCGTATTCTCAGGAAGAGGCACACCCTCAGCATCAATGGCCGCGCCACCAACCAGAGCCGATTCCAGACTCAGGCCGAGCTGCATTTTGTCATTGACCAAACGTAATACTTTTTCCGCCTCGGTCACGATTTCCGGGCCAATACCATCACCCGGGAGTAATAAAACCTGTTTGCTCATGTCTTTTTTCCGTTAGTTGTTAAGGGGCAATGGCGTCGAATAACCAGGGCGCTTCCTGACGACGACGCGTCTCATAAGCGCGAATGTCGTCGGCACTTTCGAGGGTTACACCAATCTCATCCAAGCCGTTCAGCAGGCAATGCTTGCGGAACTCATCAATCTCAAAATTGAACACCGTACCCGAAGGCAAGGTGATGCTTTGCGCGGCCAAATCGACGTTGAGACGATAACCTTCATTAGCCTCTACTTCTTCAAACAACCGATCCACCTGCTCCTCGGTGAGCACGATGGGCAAAATGCCATTTTTAAAACAGTTGTTGAAAAAGATGTCGGCAAAACTGGGCGCAATCACACAGCGGAAACCGTAGTCATCCAAGGCCCAAGGCGCATGCTCGCGCGAAGATCCGCAGCCAAAGTTTTGTCGTGCCAGCAGAATGCTACCGCCCTGGTATCGCGGCTGGTTCAACACAAAATTTTTATTGAGCGGACGGCCCTCACAACTCTGATCAGGCTTACCCTCGTCGAGATAACGCAGCTCATCAAACAGGTTTTTGCCAAAACCGGTACGCTTGATCGATTTGAGAAACTGCTTGGGAATAATCATGTCGGTATCGACATTGGCCCGATCCAAAGGAACAACCAGACCATCCAGTTCAGTAAACTTTTTCATCTTTTTTGCTCCTTAAAATTACGAGGCCATCAATTCGCGAACATCAACAAAATGTCCTGCGATAGCCGCAGCCGCAGCCATTGCCGGGCTTACCAGATGGGTACGCCCGCCGAAGCCCTGACGCCCTTCGAAGTTACGATTCGAGGTTGATGCACAATGCTCACCCTGCCCCAGTTTGTCGGCATTCATCGCCAGACACATAGAGCAACCCGGCTCACGCCATTCCAGGCCCGCTTCAGTGAAGATCTTATCCAGCCCTTCCTGTTCGGCCTGCGCCTTCACCAGGCCAGAACCCGGCACCACCAGCGCCTGCTTGATATTGCCCGCCACTTTGCGCCCCTTCACCACTTCAGCCGCCGCGCGCAAATCTTCAATTCGGGAGTTCGTGCATGAACCAATAAATACGCGATCCAGCTTGATGTCGGTAATCGACATTTCAGCCTGCAAACCCATATATTGGAGTGCACGTTCAATACCTTCTTTTTTAACCCCATCCTGCTCTTGCGCAGGGTTGGGTACGCGTGCATCCACAGGCAGTACCATCTCAGGAGAGGTACCCCAAGTCACCTGAGGCTTGATACTTGCTGCATCCAGCTCTACAACCTTATCGAATACCGCATCGTCATCACTGTGCAGATTGGACCAGGCCTCAACCGCCCGATCCCACATCTCGCCCTTGGGAGCATAGGGGCGCCCTTTGACATAATCGAGCGTGGTTTGATCGACTGCTATAATACCCGCTCTAGCACCCGCTTCGATGGCCATATTACAGACCGTCATGCGCCCTTCCATCGATAAGGCCTGAATGGCTTCTCCACCGAACTCGATGGCGTAACCCGTGCCGCCTGCAGTGCCAATTTCACCAATAATCGCCAGAATAATATCCTTGGCCGTGATACCCGGGCCTACCTGCCCATTTACACGCACCAGCATATTCTTCATTTTCTTTTGTACCAGCGTTTGCGTCGCCAGCACATGCTCTACTTCAGAGGTACCAATACCATGCGCCAGAGCCCCGAAGGCGCCATGTGTGGAGGTGTGGGAATCGCCACACACCACGGTCATACCGGGCAATGTTGCGCCCTGCTCTGGACCAATAACATGCACAATACCCTGACGTTGATCCTGCATTTTGAATTCGAGGATTCCAAATTCATCACAGTTGTCGTCGAGAGTTTGCACCTGAATTTTGGAGACCGGGTCGCTAATCCCTTCGACACCACTTTCACGATCTGTGGTGGGTACGTTGTGATCTGGTGTTGCCAGATTGGCGTCAATGCGCCAAGGCTTACGCCCGGCAAGACGCAGACCTTCGAAGGCCTGTGGCGACGTCACTTCGTGCAGCAATTGACGATCGATGTAAATCAGGGCGGAACCGTCTTCTCGCTCTTTGACGAGATGGTCGTTCCACAATTTGTCGTATAAGGTTTGGCCTGCCATGTTCTCTCTCCCGATGAGGCTACCTATTGCAGTGTGATAAACACGTCATAGTGCGAAATTTTACGAGTCCGACTACAATAAAACAAATTCATATTTTTTATAGATTGCATAAACAACTGGAATGGCACAGTACGCCACACATCATGACCAATCTACAGAGGGGTAATAATGGATATCGACGCCCTGCTTGCCTTTGTCACCATCGTCAACGAAAAATCATTTTCTCGCGCAGCCGACTCCTTACACCTGACGCAACCGGCTATCTCAAAACGCATACAAAACCTGGAACAGCGATTAGACGTAAAATTGTTTGAACGCCTACAGCGCGAGATACGACTCACAGACGCCGGCGAAGTGCTGCTCCCCCATGCACAGTCGATTCTTCATGCGTTTAATAATGCGCAACAGGCCATACGCGATATGGGGCGTCATGTAGCAGGTTCGCTCAGAATCGTCGCCAGCCACCACATCGGCCTGCACCGCCTACCCCGCATTCTGGAGCAGTATAGTCGCACCTACCCGCAGGTGGATTTGCAACTCAACTTTCTTGATTCTGAAAGTGCCTATGAATTATTGAAAGATAACGTCGCGGACCTGGCGTTTATCACCATCCCGCAAGAAGTGCGCGAAGAGTTTACGAGTCATCTGGTATGGGATGACCCCATGAGCTTTATCTGCGCTCCCAATCATCCCCTGGCACACCTCAAGCAAATCAGGCCTAAAGATCTGGCGGCTCACAATGCCATACTGCCCTCGCAAACCACACTGACCTACCGGGTAGTTGAAACCATTTTTAGAGACAGCGGCCTGGCGCTCAAGGCGAACATTCCAACCAACTATTTGGAAACCATGAAGATGATGGCCGCAGTCGGCATGGGCTGGTCTGTACTACCGAACACCATGATCGACGACTCACTGGTCGTATTACCCGTCAGCAAGCCCAAAGTGGCTCGGCGTCTTGGCGCGCTTAGCTACCACAAAAAGCAGCTGAGCCAGGCCGCACTCAGATTCCTGGAATGTGCGGAAGCGGTTTGGGGAAAGTTGTGATGGCTTTTAAAGCTGGAAGCTGGAAGCTGGAAGCTGGAAGCTGGAAGCTAGAAGCTAGAAGCTAGAAGCTAGAAGCTAGAATTATTCACTTCCTGCTTCGGACTTCCAGCTTCTAGCCAAAATTAGG
>JAWWBW010000123.1:0-9286 GCA_033720775.1 Oleiphilaceae bacterium
GAAGGCCAGGGGGAAAAAGTTGAACGAAATAATTCTGAAAAAACCTGATGAGAGATGGAAAACGCCACGTATAGCGTTTTCCATGAGGCTTGGAGCTAACTAAAAATCATCCCCAAAGAAGGGATCGCCTTTATCGATGGGCGTGCTCGATTTGAGCGAACGTAAACGTTGTACACGGGCCTGGCTTTGCGCAATGGCATCGTCGATTTCGGTACTGTACAGATCCAGCCAGGCGCGGGAGCCTGGCACCATATGGGCTAAGTCGAAGGTGGCGGAGCGCAGCGTGGTTAAAAACTGCTGATTCTGTTGCTCCTGTTCAATCAGCATGGTTTGCAGCACGGTATTGCTGGAATTGCTGATTTTACCTTTGAGTTCGGGGATCTCGGCGCTGAGCGTGAGCAGGCGTTCCTCGTAACCACCGAGCTTTTCTTGCAGGTCGCTTATTTGTTGTTTGAGGGTGACCAGTTCCTGATTACTGGCAGCTTCATTGCCCTTGAGTACCAGCATGGTCAGTGCGGTAATGGATACCGAGGTCACAATGATCAGTAGCAAGGCAATAACAAACAGCACAATACGACTGGTACCGGCTTTCTTTTCCAGCATGGCGATGCGCTGCTCTTCGGTCAGTACTTCCTGCTCATCGTTGTCTTTGTCGCTGGCCATGATCCACTCCTACACACTCTGATCGGCAATCGGTTTTAAGAATGCGCCGCACTTTTGCGGTGCATTCTATTGAGTGTAGACTAATTTTTACTTACAAATTAGTGGGATAACGCAGATGTTTTGCAAAAAACTTTAAATTTGCTTTGAAAGGCTTTGCTTATCAGGCAATTTGCGTTAAACGAATGTACTTGGCCATGAGTGTATCGTGGTCTTCGTTGTGTTCCGGATCGAGTGGAATACAGTCAACCGGGCACACTTGCTGGCACTGGGGCTCGTCGTAATGTCCCACGCATTCGGTACATTTGCCGGGGTCAATCACGTAAATTTCTTCGCCTGGGGAAATCGCTTCGTTGGGGCACTCCGGTTCGCATACGTCGCAATTGATGCAATCGTCGGTGATCATTAAAGCCATGTCGCGTTACCTCTTGCTGGTTGGCTCAATCAGGAGCGAGTGGAAGAAAAATGTTGTTTCAGCGCGTCGTTGACGCAGGGGCTTACAAATTCGGTGACGTTTCCACCCAGAGAAGCAATCTCCCGAATTAGTGTCGAAGAAATGTACGAGAGGTGATTGTCGGGCGTAAGAAAAATGCTTTCGGCCTGCGGCACCAGTCGTCGATTCATATCGGCCAGCTGAAATTCATACTCAAAGTCGGAGACGGCTCTTAGTCCACGCAGAATAATATTGGCATTGTGCTCGACGACAAACTCAGCCAGTAGATTTTCAAAACCCACCACTTCAACATTGGGTAGGTGGCTGAGTACCTGTTGGCTCAATGCAACCCGTTGTTCCAGCGGAAACAGAGGTTTTTTCTTGGGGCTGGCCGCCACGGCAATGATGATTTTGTCGAACAGCTTGGCGGCCCGTTCTACCAGATTGGTGTGGCCATTGGTAATGGGGTCAAAGGTGCCTGGATAAACAACTGTATTCATCGCGTATAAGAGCCTTTACAAGGGTGGACCGCAAGCAGCGGGAAATCGGGCGCATAGTAGCGAAAATGCCCGATTTGCACAAATACTCAACAGCTATCGCGATGACTAGGTTCCCTAGGTTTGCAGGCGTTGCGCAAGTTGGCTGGCATTTTTGGCGGCCATGCCGAAGATGGATAATTGCGGGTTAGCGCCAATGCTGGTGGGAAAGCAGGAGCCGTCGATTACGCTCAGATTTTCGACTTGATGGTGAGCGCCCTGACTATTGACCACCGAGCGTCGGGCGTCTTCTCCCATGGTACAGCCGCCCATCACGTGTGCCGAAAAGATCGCCGCGCGCAGAGGCTTCATGGGTAGTTCTGCAATCGCTTTTTTGGCTTCACTCCAGGAGCGAAGCGGTGTTGCATCCTGATGTACCGGGGCAATTTCAATCGCGCCGGCGGCAAACTGTAGCTCGGCCATACGCAGGTAAGCGTCGCGAATGCCCTGCCAAAGATAGGTGTTTAGTGAATAGTCGAGTACCGGGCTGCCATCGTTTCTGAGTTTCACTTCGCCGCCGGGCGATGCGTCATGAAAGCCGTCGCGTAACAGCGCAATCATCGACTGGGTGTATTCCAGTTGTGCCATGCGCTCGTTCAGGGCGCGACCAAACAGAGTTTCTTGTGCGCTAAGCGCTCCAGGAAACACCGGCGCCACTTCGAGCTTGAATCCGACGGGGCCGGTAACGCCCTGTTTCCATAGGAATTCGTCGGAGTACACACTTTGTGGTGCGCCGGTATAGCCGCGCACGGGTTCAGGCATGGTGGCGGTACTGGAGTTAACCGGGTGCAGAAATGTACGTTTACCCAATGTGCCGTAGGGATCGGGCGCATCGGAGCGCAACAGAATGGCCGGGCTGCCAATGGCGCCAGCTGCCAGCACGAAGTGTCGGGCTCTTAAACGCAGAATGGTGGTGGTGCTCCGTTGCGCATTCTCATCCAGCGCGCGACAAAGCAGTTCGCGGACGCGCCCCCGTTCAAACACAAACCGTTCTGCCCGGGCGCAGCTTAGCAGCGACGCGCCGGTATCCAGCGCTTTAGGAATGGATGTGACCAGCATCGATTGCTTGGCGTTTACCGGGCAGCCAAAGCCGCAATAACCCAGATTCCAGCAGCCTTTTACATTGCGAATCATGGTGGATGAGGACCACCCCAGCTGATCACAACCCCGTTTTAGGGTCGCGTTATTTTCGTTGGGAGGCGTTTGCCATTCGCTCATGGAGAGCGCGTGCTCGCGCTCGGCAAACCAGGGCGCCATCTCTTCTGGGGAGAAGCCTTTGAGGTCATGCTCGGTTTGCCAGTGTCGCAAGGTGTTATCGGGGGTGCGAAAGGTTGAGGTCCAGTTAACGGTGGTGGAACCGCCGACATTTCGGCCCTGATAAATCGTAATCGCGCCGTCGCTGGTTTTGCGTGCTGTGCCTTCCTGATACAGTGTTGAAACAGCATCCAGCTGATCCATCTTAAAATCTTTTTGGTGGTAGAACTTGCCCTCCTCGACCAGCAGCACTTTCAAGCCTTTGCGGCTGAGAAATTCGGCGCTGGTGGCGCCACCGGCGCCGGTGCCAATCACGACAACATCGGCTTCGAGAATTTGACCATCTTTTAACTGCGAGGCACTCACGTGATCCCAGCCGCCGCGCAAACCTTCTGCAATAATATCGTTCATGCCTGCCCGCCTCGCAGTTGCGGAAGTGCCTCGTAAAGATAGGCTGGAGGGCCAGCATAACCAAAGGCTGTCGAGTGCTGTGGAGCGCTGTACCAGCTAAAGCCGATGATATCGGTGAGGGCGTTATAGGCATTATTGAACAAGGCGAAACGACTGCTCTTCCAGTCGTTTAAAAAGTTCTCAATAGCGGCTGGCTCCTGTTGTGGCCAGGGCGCCCACAGCCCGGTGGTCAGGCCCCGGGTTATGCGCTGGTTGAGTAGGTCGAACAGCTGCCGAATTTCGTGCATGTTGTGATCGCCCAGTCGCGTAATGAAGGTATCAACGCGTTGCAGCAGCGTATCGCGGGCAGCTTTGGCTGGCTCGGCCTCTGATGGCCAATGGGTATCGATGATCACCGGCGCGATTGCGCTGATCATCAGCACATCATCTCGGTTTAAAAACTGGTAGACAGCATGTTCCTGCGTATTGAACGGTGGTTTTACAATCTTGCTGGCACAGCCGCTCAAAAACGAGGCGGAACTTGCGGAAGCCAGCACCAGTGAACCCATGGCGCCGCGTTTGATGAGTTGCCGGCGCGACGGATCGGCAGGGGGTGTTTGGCTGAACATGGAGGTACCCGTGATGGACGGTTGTTGTTATTTGTTCTCTGTCAGGAGCGGTGCAGCGGCCAACCTTGTGCAAGCTGGCCGCTGACAAGACTAGCGCAAAAAGATGGAGAAAATCATCTTGTGAATAGCGCTGCCGTATGGAGGGTAAGCAAACTTGGTACTGTTAAACAGGTTTTTCTTGAACACAGGTTTGGCATGAGAGAAGGTCAAAAACCCCTGCTCGCCATGATAGGCGCCCATGCCGGACTCACCGACACCACCAAAGTGCAGATCTTCCTGCGCAAAGTGTGACAGGGTATCGTTCAGGCACACACCGCCGGAACGTACCTGATCCAGTACATACTGCTGTTCTTTTTTGTCGTTACCAAAGTAGTACAAGGCTAGCGGTGAGGGGCGATCGTTCACAAAGTCGAGTGCGTCATCAAGCGATTTGGTGGCAATGATTGGCAGAATGGGGCCAAAGATTTCATCTTGCATCACCAGCATTTCTGCGGTGGCATCAAGCACCAGATGAATCGGCATTTTGCGCGTACCTGCTGCCATGTCTTCATCGGCGTGATTACAGACAATCACGGTTGCACCCTTGGCCTTGGCATCTTCAATATAGTTTTGAAGTCGCAGGAACTGGCGCTCATTAATAATCGCGGTGTAGTCGTCGTTGTATTTGAGCGTGGGGTACATGTTGGCAAAGTGATGGCGGAAGCGCTCGACAAAATGTTCCACACGATGTTCCGGACACAGCACATAATCGGGAGCGATACAGGTCTGGCCGGCATTAAATGCTTTACCAAAAGCAATGGGTTGTGCGGCCTGATCCATGTCTACATCATCGGCAATGATGGTGGGTGATTTGCCGCCGAGTTCGAGCGTGACCGGGGTCAGGTTTTCGGCAGCTGCACGCATCACGTGGCGGCCGACAGATGTTGAACCGGTAAACAGCAGGTGGTTCCAGGGAATGCTCGAAAATTCAGTGGCTACTTCGGCATCACCATTCACAACGGCAACCAGATCCTGCGGAAATGTTTTGGTGATCAGGTCTTCTACCAGCGCCGAGGTAACCGGCGTGAATTCCGACATCTTGATCATGGCGCGATTACCTGCAGCCAGAACCGAAACGAGGGGCCCGAGAGATAAAGAGATGGTGTAATTCCACGGAGAAATTATGCCTACGACACCGAGCGGTTGATACTGCACTTCGCCCGCTGCGGGTTGGAATAGTGCGGATATTTTCTTTTTATCCGGGGTCATCCACGTTTTCAGATTTTTTATCGTGTAGTCGATGGTGTGCACCACCGTCATAATTTCGGCAAGTTTGGTTTCATCCGGGGAGCGGCTTGAGAAATCCTGAGAAATGGTGTCGATCAGCGTGCTTTGGTTATCCATTAACAGGCGGCGCAATTTTTTGAGATTTGACACGCGTTCGTCGTAGCTGGGCATGGGGTTATTGCGAAAGGCAGCGCTTTGCTCCTTGAATAACTGATGCATGCGTTGAATGTGTTTTTTGCTTTCTGTGATTTGCACGACGTCCGCTACCATTTGTCTATCCTCCCGAGAAAAGGTGCCGCTACGGCTCTGCAATGGTCATTTATGTTCGTTACATGGCAGAGTGGCGAAGTTTAGGGGTAAAAAATTGCTACCCATCGTTAACTTGCGCATTATTAGAGTATATACTCTAGAAAGTCAATGCTATGCAGCTGCCAATATGACTGCTGGTCACGTTTTGTGTGTGCAGAATTTATTTATGCGCGATGCAAGATGCGACCTGGTTCCTGAACCTGTGGGCGTGCTTGCCTATCATCGCGCGCCTCTGAAACACACTATGCAATAGCCGAAACCGTCGGAACGAATTCAATCAATGAAGACTCGAGATCGTATTATTCTTGCCAGCCTAGACCTGTTTAATGAACAGGGTGAGCGCAATGTATCGACCAACCACATTGCCGCACATTTGGGGATGTCACCGGGCAACCTGTATTACCACTTTCGTAACAAGAACGACATTATTTACGAGATCTTCAAAAATTATGAGCTGATGGTCGATACCTACTTACAGGTGCCTGAAAATCGCGCTATTCAGGTTCATGACCTGATTGCCTATCTTGATGCCGTGTTCAATGGCCTATGGGCGTATCGCTTTCTGCATCGCGATCTTGAGCATTTGCTGGTGAGTGATGAGCGTTTACGGCGCGATTACCGTCAATTCACATTGCGATGCCTGGATGCAATCAGGCGCATTATCAAGGCGATGATCAAAAGCGAGATTTATCGTCCAATCGATGACAATAAACTGCAATCCAAGGCATTGAATGTCTGGTTAATTGTGACCAACTGGATGACCTTCCTCAAAACCGTGCATGACGATGAAGGGGCCAATGCTGTCAATCGCGACGCGATTAAACACGGGGTGTATCTGATTCTGGATTATGTGTTGCCTTATATGTATGAGGAGCGCATGGCAACTGTTATGGAGCTGCAGCAGTCGTACTGCTTCGACAATATTATGCCGAGTCCGCAAACGCCTGAGTAATCATCTGATTGAGTACGCGATGGCATTTGTCGATGCCGGTTTTTTTCATGCTTGATACCGGTAGCACTTCAACCAGAGTCGGGTGCTCTGCCAAGGCTTTTTTGACTTCAAAGCTGGCTTGACGTGCCGCATTGTTTTTGAGCTTATCAGCCTTGGTGAGCAGAATCAGCGTTGGCATAGCGCATTGTGCGCTCCAGTCGAGCATCATCTGGTCGAAATCGGTGAGGGGTTTGCGAATATCCATAATCAGCACCAGACCCGCCAGACACTGTCGTTCTCGCAAATAAATATCGAGATGCTTGCCCCACTCTGCTTTCATATCCAGCGACACTTGTGCATAACCATAGCCGGGCAGATCAACCAGTCGTACATCCTGCTGACTCAGGGAGAAAAAATTAATGAGCTGCGTGCGTCCGGGCGTCTTACTGGTGCGGGCCAGTTTACGATTGTTGGTAATGGCGTTAATGGCAGATGATTTGCCGGCATTGGAGCGTCCGGCGAAGGCGATTTCGACACCTGTGTCTTCTGGGCACTGGCTGAGTTTTGCCGCGCTTTTCAAGAAACGGGCGCTGTTGTAGGAGAAGGCCAGAGGGCTGTCGTTGTTGCTCATGCGTGTACTTTTCTGCTTGGATTTCCGGCGCCTGTCTTAAGGCTTTTATCAAGGGGGCCTTAGTGTATAATAGCCAACCGATTTTTGCCTGAACTTTTCTAGTGACGGCGGCGAGACAAATTGGCCCTCGTGGCGGGTCGCCCCTATAATCAGCCGGTAGTTCAAAGCCTATAACGACAATAAAGTTGGGCGAACAGGGGTTTATATTCAACGATGAGAGTGAGCGCGAAACTATGAAAAAGGTATTGCTGAGTGTGTTGGTGGTCGCTGGAATGATGGGAACCACCCATGCTTTCGCCGAATTACAGGGTGATCCTGCTGCCGGCGAACAAAAAACTGCGGCGTGTGCCGGTTGTCACGGTGCCGATGGCAACAGTGCAGTGGGCAATTTTCCCAAACTCGCAGGTCAAGGCGCTCCTTACCTGATCAAACAACTGAACGATGTGCAGAGTGGCGAACGTAAAATCGTCGAAATGACCGGTATTCTTGATGGGATGAGTCAGCAGGATTTTGCCGATATTGCAGCGTTCTACGCGTCTAAAAACATTTCGATCGGCCAGGCGAATCCCGATCTGGTTAGCGAAGGTGAGCTGATCTATCGCGCAGGTATCCCTGCTAAGGGTGTTCCCGCGTGTACAGCCTGTCACGGTCCAGCTGGAGCGGGCATTGATTTGGCCAAGTTCCCGGCGCTGGGTGGTCAGCATACGGACTATACCGTGAAGCAGCTGGAAATGTTTCGTAGCGGTGAGCGCGCCAACGATGGTGATGCCCGCGTGATGCGCTCCATTGCAGCCCGTCTGAGCGATCGTGAAATCGAAGCCGTTTCGAGTTACATCTCCGGCTTGCACTAAGCGCAAACGAGCTTTTGGAAAAAGGGAGTCGATGGACTCCCTTTTTTATTTTCTGACTTACGTATCCAGTGCCGCGCCTTTCACAGCATTGTATAGCTGTTTTCCTGTTACCTGCCTGCTGATGTCGAGTTAACTAAATAGTCATGTTGGCGCTATTGAGTGCCCTAATTCGGCTGGCTCTGATGTTAGGACTTGCGTTGTGATTAGAAGGATAAAAACCATGCGTCCAGAAATGTTTAGCAAAGCGATCGTGCTCTCCGTAGCGCTCTTACTTGCGGGTATGACTCAGGCTGTTGAGATGTGGGAAAAGGGGCGTCATTACAAAGAGCTGCCTTACCCCGTTGCAACGCGCGATCCTTCCAAAATCGAGGTGGTCAAGCTGTTCTGGTATGGCTGCCCTCACTGTTATGAATTCAATAACGACTATCTGCCTGAATGGAAAAAATCATTCGCAGATGACGTAGACTTCCATATGCGTCCCGCTACTTTTCCGGGTTGGAAAGTCCATGCGAAAGCGTTTTTTGCTGCAGATGCGCTAGGCGTGTTGGATAAGGTGAATCAACCCTTGTTCGATGCCATCGTTGCCAACCCCAAAAAATATAAAGACGTTGATGACTTCAAGGATATTTTTACCGCCAACGGGGTGAGTGAAGAAGAATACGAAAAAGTGTTTGAAGCCAGCGGTTTTCGCAAAGTCTCAAAAGTTGACGAAGCAATTAAGAAAATTGATGAGGATATAAAGCGTTATCGTGTATCGGGTGTCCCCGCGTTAATCATTAATGGTAAATACAAGGTTGGCGTACGGGATGCTGGTAACTTTGCTAATATGGTGAAGGTGGCAAACTTCCTGATCGACAAAGAGCGGGAGGCGATGAGCAAAGGTAAGTAGGAAGCGCCAAGCCATAACAAAGCGTCATTGAGCAGTAGGTGGCCAGGAGCGAAGTTGGTTTATGTATCAAAAGCTGAAGTCTCGTTTAAACCGCATTCTGGCCCCTCTGGAAGCTTCCTCGCAGACTGCCAATCAGGCAGTACTTGAAAATATTCCCTATCTTGAACCCGGCGAAACGTTAAAACTGCTCACCTTCAATATACAGGTGGGCATTTCCACTTCTTCTTATCGGCACTATTTAACGCGTAGTTGGCAGCATGTGTTGCCGCATCGTAATCGCAATGAAAATCTCGACAAAATCGCTGCCTTGCTTAAGGGCTATGACGTGGTCGCACTGCAAGAGGTCGATGGTGGCAGTTTGCGTAGCGGATTCGTGAATCAGGTTGAATATCTCGCCAACGCTAGTGGGTTCCCCTACTGGTACCAGCAGCTGAACCGTAATTTTGGACCTTTGGCCAAGCATAGTAACGGACTATTAAGTCGTTATCGCCCGCTTGAAGTGGAAGA
>JAWWBW010000124.1:0-9268 GCA_033720775.1 Oleiphilaceae bacterium
GTATGTTGACGAAGATAGCTGGGCGATTCTGGTGGCTGACCACTTCGATGGTCGAGGCGAGATGTGGCGTCATGCGGAAGCGCATAACAAGTTTTTCTACGATATTGGTGTAACGTTCACCACAGTTGAGTCAGTGCATGACTTACTCTCAGGACGTTATATTTCTGCAGGCTTGGCAAACGAAGAACCGATTCGTTACAAGTTTGGAGCCGAGTTCAGCAGTCAAGACTTCACGCCGGCGGCACTTCGTCGGGCAGGTCGACGCTAAACCGCAAAACGGTTAGCCAAAAAAAACGCCCCATAAGGGCGTTTTTTTTTGGCTATGAATAAGTACTTTGCTGCTATTGCGTCTGACGCGCTTTGAGTTCGCCCAATTGCTGATCTTTTCGTTCCCAAAGTGTATTGACCCATTCTTGGAATGCTGATTTAAAGGCCTGATCCTGTGTGTAATCCTTGCCTAGAAATTCTTTTGGGATTTCAATTTTCTCTATCTTAACGATCACGCGATCTATCCGGCCACAGCATAAATCCCACATGCCGTTTTTATGTTCAGGGTAGGCGATCGATATATCCAGCATGGTATGCATTTGTTCACCCATGCTCCCCAGTACAAATGCCGCACCGCCTGCTTTAGGTTTGAGCAGGTGTGTATAGGGGGATTCCTGTTTCGCATGTTTTGCGGGGGTAAAGCGTGTGCCTTCGAGAAAATTAAATACTGAAACCGGAGTGTCTTTAAATTTTTCACAGGCTTTTCGTGTGGTTTCCAGATCTTTGCCGGCGAGTTCCGGGTTGTTGCGTATTTGTTGAGCGCTATATCTTTTCATAAAAGGAAAATCCAGCGCCCACCAGCACAGGCCAATAACCGGTACCCAGATCAATTCCTGTTTTAGAAAGAACTTGAGCATTGGGATGCGGCGGTTCAGGATTTTCTGGACGATAGGAATATCTGCCCAGCTTTGATGGTTGCAGTTAACCAGATACCACTGATTTTTTTCTAATTGCTCAAGCCCTTCTATCTGCCACTCAATTTTATGAAACACCGTGAACAGAAAGCTGTTGAACGAAATCCAGTTGGTTGCCATCGCAATCGCAAGTTTTGTAGCGGTGACGCGAATGATCGAAATTGGTAACAACGCTTTGGTGATGGCCGCTAGAAGCAGGGGAGGAAACCAGAAAAGTGTATTAATAATGATCAAGAGCGTGACGATCAGGCCTTTGATGGGGCCAGGAATAAAGTGCAGCATACTGGGCTAACTCCGTTCAAATTTTCGCAGAGTCTAGCGAGAGGGTGTTCTCGGATCAAATTATGAGCTTACACCCGTAAGCTCAATGGCCGTTATGTCTGGTTTTTTCCGATGCGCTGCGCGATGCGTTCGGTTTGGGCGCGTGATTGATCTTTTATTTGCGGCGTTATGTATTTGCTCAGGGTGCTGGCTGCAGCCGTCAAAACGACCAGATCGTCAGAAAAGCCGAGTACGGGTGTGAAGTCGGGTATGCCATCAATCGTGCTCAGGAAGTAGCCAAGGCTTCCCAGGATGACCCCTCGATACCATAGTGGTGTGTCGGGCGATTGCAGTGTGTTGTAGAGTACTAACACATGGTACAGCAGCTCTTCACCCATCTCGCTGAGATGTTGGCGAACTTTTTTTAGAAGGCGGAATCGACTAATTGGTTTGTTACGCTTAATCATTGAAGGTGGGGCTCAAGTTTTGTTCAAGGTTAGCAAATACCAATCCTAAATTATCTGCGTGTGACCAAACCAGGTTAATCACTCTTCCTGGCGTTGCATCAGACGCGCTTGCGTCGCCCTGAGTCGTAACGAAACCGTTTAGTTGCAGATCGTTGCCATAAACGTTTGAGAAGCTCATGCTGATATTCCCACCATCGAGCGCACACTCTGTACTCGTGAAGGGGCCGGCCGAACCGCTGTCTGGCGCTTGCCAGGTTGAGGCTCTTTGGACCGTATTGTTCAGCAAGTTATGGTCGACACGAATGGCACTGAGCGACAGCGTTGCATGACAATCAATATTGGCTGGATCACTCGGTGAGCGATCGGCAATGACGAGTCGGGAGCTGTTTAAATTGGCAGCAAAGTTTGTATTGCTGTCCATGCCAATGGTGTTCCCTTGAAGCATATAGGCTTCGCCACTGAATATCGGTTCATCGCTTTCCTCGCGCAGTTCGGTGGCGATAATCAGGCCTCTGCCGCGATCAGGATGGCTGGTGGAGAAAACAATATGTCGCCCGTCCTCTGAGCTGTGACCGCGCGTGTCAGCACCAGCATCAAGCCCCATCAGCCCGCGCGTGAATGTGCCTCCGTTTGGGAATTCCTGATTGGCTTCTTCAGTGGGTACAAGATAAAAGTCACGATCGCCCAAGCCAAGGTTGCTGGCATTTTGAAGGCTGACTGTGCTGTCGCTTGCGCGTGTCAAAACATAGGTATTGCTGTTGCTTTCAAAGAAATCGTTACCCAAAGCGCGCCAGTTTGAGGTTTCGGCATACACCTCAATGCGGTTGTTATTGCCTTCATTAAAATGTACAGAATAGGAAACGACACCGTAGTCTTTTCCATTGACATCGCTACTGGAAAAATCATCGGTTGTTTGCTGGCCATGAATTTCCCAGGTAAACAGATTTTGCGCTTCCTGCTGATCGCCTCTTGAGAACTGTCCCGTTGGTGACGTATTTGCGAAGCGACCGCCAGTGCTGAAATTTGAAGACATGAGCCAGGTAGGCGTGGCATCGTAATTTCGTTCCTGGTCTGGGTTGGTGTTGTCCAGACTCGTATCAGGTTCAAAATCATTCGCGCGATACAGCAAAGAAAACATGGGATTGAAGGACCAGCCAAAGGTGCGGGCGTTATTGATCGTTTGGAACAGAATACGATCGTTCAGCAGTTGCCCTTTCGTATTCAGAAAACTGTCGCTCCCGGTGAAGCCAAAACTATTGAGGTCGTCGCGCAGAGTGAAGGTGGCTGAGCCACTATCCAGCAACAGGGTGCTGCGTTGAAACGGGATGTCGGCGCTCATGGAATCCCTACGCACATCAAGCAGGCTGGTATTCTGGTTGAGTGTTGGATAAGCTGGAAACGGCCCGCCACTCTGACTTGCGCTGACAATTGTCGAATTGCCAATGCCCAACAATACTTCATTGGTCGCATTCACAGGGGCAGGACGGTAATTGTTTATTTCAAACCCCAGCCAGGCGGAGTTGTACTCGACGTTGTAATTGAGGCGTGAACGAATCCCTCCGTCCGCCAGGTTGAAAGCACGGGGCGTGCCTTTTGCGATGGGGGATTGTTCCTCAGTTACTGCTCGAACCATGGTTTCAATGTGGTAATTGAGGTCTGCTTGGGTTTCCAGAAAGGCGACGGCTGCAGCAACATCCAGATCGCCGTCAATTTCGATTTCGTAGGCTTGTACCAGTTCATTGGCGTCGGCGATGATCGCCGCCTTTGCTTGCACCTGATTGAGGCAATTATTCTCGTCCACGCAGGTACGAATGGCATTTAGATCGTCAATGTCGTCTATTTGGTCGAATAGCTTTTTCAGTACAAAGTGCGAGCCGACATTCACGATGAGCGGATTGGTCTCATTAGCGACAGAATAAAGCGGCGCATAAATGACTTGCGAATTGCTTAAACTGACGCGAATCACCAGGTTGGCTTGCTCGACCAAAAGCTCCTTGAATCGGATTTCGTAACCGTCTTTGTCCCGAGGCTTGATCACTTCGTATTCCGGCACATCACCACCCGTTAATGGTGTGAAGTCGGGGCCAAGTTGTACCAGAGAAATCGCGGTGGTCGACAGGTCGTTGCGTTCGCTTAAACCTTCCAGTGCGTATGCGCTTTGCGGCCCCAGCATACGAAGTAGGGTTTTGTCCCATGAGGCAAGCATTTCATCTGTCGCTTCGACGCGAATGGATACGGTCTCTGCCGGTTCAACGATGCCGCTATCACTATCGCCACCTCTGCCACTAGGTTGCCCGCCTCCCGTTGTACCTGTTCCGCAGGCAATGATTGAGAGAGATAGAGCGGTCAGGCCCAGTTTTTTTAATTGGTGCAACACAGTCGTAATCCTTGCAGAGTGTGGTGTAAGCGGATAATTGCTTCCGAAACAGTTATCGCCAAGCTGACGATGCGGAATCCGGAACCCTAATGTAAATTATCCAGCGGGACTCTAGAAGAGTAAGGCACTTATTTTGTGAACTGCGCTTGTGCATTGCGATCGTTTTCATCCATCAGCAGTTGATTATGCGCTCTGACTACAGCTTGAATCTCATGCAACACCGCATCAATGCGCCGGGCATCAATCGTATTTTGTTTCAGCGAATGTTCAGCGGCCAGTAAGGCGGCCTGCAGGTCTGGTAGACCGCAATACTGAGCAGCGCCGTGTAGCTTGTGAATCGCATCATACAGCGCTTGCCAGTTCTTATCGGCGACAAGTTGTTGCAGGGTTTCGCTTTCCGCCGGCAAAGAGCTGCACAATTTATGCAATAGCTCCATGGCCAGATCGCGATTTCCATTGCAAAGATGCACGCTCCGGTCTATGTCGATGGTGGTTTGTTTACTTGTAGATGTTTTATCTTCTGCTGGGGCGTCTGGTTGATGGCGGGGCGACGCGCGGTCTTTGAGCCATACCTGAATGCATTGTGTGATTTTTTGCTCGTCGATCGGTTTGGTCACCAGCCCTTGAAAACCCAGCTTCATGTAGTGTGCCTGCTCTTCGGGCAGGGCATACGCTGTCACCGCGATAATGGCTGAGTCGCGATAAAAAGGGGACAGCTTGCGCACGTGCTGCATGGTTTTTGCTCCGTCCATGCCTGGCATTTGAATATCCATTAGGATCAACGGAAATTCGTGGTCTTCACATTTTTCGATGGCTTCAAAACCGTCCTGCGCCACTTCGTGAGAGATGCCCATGTCGTCGAGTAAAGCCGCAACAAGTCTCAGATTGATGTCGTTATCATCCACAATCAGCACGCGATGAGTACCGCTGGATAAGCTGGGCATTGCTGTTGCTTGCGGTAAGTTATTGCGTACCTGTGGCGCGATGTTTTTGCCCTGAATCAAATCCTCAAGTGCACTTTGCAGGCGGGTTTGAGTGAGTGGTTTAATCAGATGCGCGTCAATGTGATTCAGGGCTGGCAGCTCGTACTCTTCAAGTGTGGGACTCACCAGAGCAATTTGCGCGCCGCGATTTCGCCATTCCTGAAATCGCTCTAACGTTCGCATCTGTTTCAGTTCGTGGAGATCCATACTCACCAGGCACAGGGTGTTGCGAATGGCCAGGTCGGGCAAGGCAATAAGCTTGCGCTCCAGTGCCTCCATATCGCCAATGAAACGATAGGATGCCTGCACATCGTCCAGAATATGTGAGAGCGCATGCCGTGCTGTTTCATTGCGCTCCAGGCATAGCAGCTGTTTATTGGCCAGACCGGTGAGGCTCTGTTCGGCCGGTTCAATAGTGTTTGCGATGTGTGTGATTGGAAGGGTAAACCAAAATGTGGAGCCTCGTCCCAGCTCGCTTTCAAAACCGATTTCCCCTTCCATCTGTTCAATTAGCTTTTTGGAAATTGCCAGGCCGAGCCCGGTACCACCAAAGTTGCGCGCGGTGGATGCGTCTGCTTGCGAAAACGCTTTGAAAATGGAGTGTTGTTGCGCTCGCGACAGACCCACACCGGTATCGCTGACAGCCACCTTAATGCATTCCTGTTCAGGGATGTGTGGATGTTCGTCGAGCATCACGCGCACTACAACTTCGCCGGAATGGGTAAATTTAATGGCGTTGTTTACCAGGTTCGTGATCACCTGTTTGATGCGTAAGGAATCACCAATAATTTGCTGTGGCACGTCGCGAAAATGTAAATGCACCAACTCCAGGCCCTTTTCGTGAGCGGTCGGTGCCAGCATGGTCACCACATCCTCAATGAGCTCGCGAAACTCGATGTTGCCGGAATCGAGCAGGAGTTTTCCCGCTTCAATTTTAGAGAAATCGAGAATGTCATTGATAATCAGCAAGAGGATTTCTGAAGACTTGCGAATGGTGGCCAGGTGTTCTTTTTGGCGTGTTGTCAGGGGGCTTTTAAGTAGCAGGTTAGTGAAACCGATAATGCCGTTGAGCGGCGTGCGAATTTCGTGGCTCATGTTCGCTAGAAACTCGCTTTTGGCGCGATTGGCGGTTACGGCCTGTTTGCGAGCCAGGTCCAGTTCCACGTTTTGAATTTCAATGGTCTCGAGCGTTTCTCGCAAATCTTCTGTGGTCTGCTGAATTTCTTTGGCCATATCCTGCTGTATAAGGCGCAACTGTTTAGCCACTTGTGAAATTTGAGTAGTGAGATAATCAAACTCCGGACCATTTTGTGCAGAAAACTGAGCCTCAGCGTCACCTTCTGTCATTTGCTTGGTGACGTGAACAATACCTTTTAATGGCGCCACAAAAATGCGGTGAAGATATCGAAACAGAATCCAGGCCAATAGTAATCCAAACACCCAATACAGAACGAGTTTAGTGAAAACTGAATCTGTTTGAGGAGGAAGCAGTCCGATTACAAACCAGCCGGAGGGCGGCGCTGATGCACTTTGACCTGTTGGTACCGGATCAACATAGATCCAGTCGTTATTGTGCTTGAGTATCGCACCCTGATGGCTGGGAAAGCGCTCCGGGTTAAGGCTTTGTTTTATTTTTCGACCAGCGTGTAGACGCACTTGTCCCCCGGGTGAAATAAACGAGAAAGAACTGATTAAGGGGTGTTGGGCCACGACAGGCGCTAATGCATCTTCAAGCGGGTAGTGTCCAGTTCTTTCGGTATCTGCCCCGAGCAATAGCTTGCTGGTATGACTGATGTCCTGTAGGCGTTGTTGCAAGGTAATCAGTTGGGATTCTTGATGATCCTGAACAACGTGCCAGCTAACAAAGCCCAGCAACAGGCTCATGCAGGCCATACAGGCAATGAAGAGTCGAGTGGCAAGGGACAGCTGGTTCATAGGGTGGTTGGCAGCCTGAGCTTTAAAAACGATGCGTCGCGATATTATCAGGAATTGGGTTGCGACTCAGTGTATCATGGCGCACTTGTTTCTGTTCTATGGTTCTGGCGTTTCGGTTGTGCATGTTGTCTGGCCGCAGAGCCCTTTATGGAGAAAAACATATATGGTGTTTCCGACCATCGAAGATTACGTGGGGAATACTCCCCTGGTGCGCTTGCAGCGGTTACCCGGTAATACCAGTAATACGGTATTGGTGAAACTCGAAGGCAATAATCCTGCAGGATCAGTGAAGGATCGTCCTGCGATGAGCATGATCCAGCAGGCAGAGCAGCGAGGCCAGATTAAGCCCGGAGATACGCTCATAGAAGCTACCAGTGGTAATACCGGCATTGCTCTGGCAATGGCCGCTGCGATTAAAGGCTACAAGATGATTCTCATCATGCCGGACAATATGAGTGCCGAACGCAAAGCGTCCATGGCGGCTTATGGAGCCCAGTTAATTCATGTGACCAAAGAGCAGAGCATGGAGGGCGCCCGAGATCTGGCAAAACAAATGGAAGCGGAGGGCAAGGGGATTGTTCTAGACCAGTTTGGTAACCAGGATAATCCGCGTGCGCATTATATGGGTACCGGTCCGGAAATCTGGCGACAAACCGAGGGTAAAATTACCCACTTTGTTAGCGCCATGGGAACGACCGGTACCATTATGGGCACCTCACGTTATCTGAAAGAGCAAAACCCGAATATTCAGATTGTTGGATTGCAGCCCCAAGAGGGCGCGTCGATACCGGGTATTCGCCGCTGGCCTGAGGCGTATTTGCCCAGTATTTTTGACGCCTCACGGGTTGATCGGGTGATCGACATGGGGCAGGAAGAAGCCGAGCGAACAATGAAAGCGCTCGCCTCTCAGGAGGGGATTTTTTGCGGTGTATCGTCGGGCGGTTCTGTCGCGGGAGCGTTGCGATTGTCGCAGGAGCTTGAAAACGCGGTCATCGTCGCCATTATTTGCGACCGCGGGGATCGCTATCTGTCTACCGGTGTGTTCAGTTGAACTGTTTCCGCTCGCTCAATAATTTCCACTTATTCGCAACCAGGCAGTAAACAGGTCACACATGGCAAGAAGACGCAAAAAGAAACTTCCACTTGATCCAGTAGAATGTTCCATCGAAAGCCTTAGTCATGAAGGGCGGGGTATCGCCAAGTCTGAAGGCAAAGCACAGTTTGTGGAGGGTGCCTTACCTGGTGAGCGCGTGAGTGCCCAGTATGTTGATCGCCGTGCTAAATTCGATGAATTGAAAACGCTCGAAGTACTCGACGCCTCTGCCGACAGGGTGGAGCCTCCGTGCCCTCATGCTCAAATTTGTGGTGGTTGCAGTTTGCAGCACATGGCGAGTGAAGCGCAAATCGCCTTTAAACAATCCGTGTTGCAGGAGCACTTTAAACATTTTGGCAATCTCGAACCGGAGGAGTGGATTGCTCCCATGCAGGGCCCCGTTTCCGGTTATCGGGGTAAGGCCCGTCTGGGGGTGCGTTACGTTAGCAAACGTGACGAAGTGCTGGTGGGTTTTAGAGAAAAGCGCAGTGCATTTATTGCCGATATTGAGTCGTGTCTGATTTTGGATGAGCGGCTGGGCAATCGTCTGATGGCTCTGCGGGCATTGGTGGCAAAGCTGAGCGTATATCGTGCGTTACCGCAATTTGAAGTCGCCATGGGCGACGATGGCGTCGCACTGGTCGTGCGCCACATGGATCCATTGACTGACGATGATATGGTGCATTTGAAAGACTTTGGCCAGCAGCACGATTTTGACATTTATCTGCAGCCCAAAGGTCCGGACACCGTGCATAAAATTTGGCCCGAAAGTGGCGAAGATCGTTTGTACTATGCGCTACCTGTGAGTCATGAGGCTGAAGCTGAAACGGTTAGTCTTGCGTTTCATCCCATGGATTTCACGCAGGTGAACAGCGCGATCAATCGGCAAATGGTGCCGCGCGCCATTGCCTGGCTTGATCCTCAGCCGAATGAGCGCGTGCTTGATCTGTTCTGTGGTTTGGGCAACTTTACGATACCGCTGGCTAAACGTACGGGGCACGTGGTGGGCGTTGAAGGCGACGAAACCATGGTGGTGCGAGGCCGCGAGAATGCCCAGCGTAACGCATTGGACAATGTGTCGTTTTTTGGCGCCAATCTGCAGGCTGACTTTACGCAGGAAAGCTGGGCAAAAGAAGGTTTTGACAAGATTCTCATCGATCCACCGCGCTCGGGTGCTTTGGATGTGGTGA
>JAWWBW010000125.1:0-9253 GCA_033720775.1 Oleiphilaceae bacterium
CGCAGACAACGTGATCAGTCGCCTGTCAGCAAAGCGCGGCCAGTATACCCAGCTTAATCACGGTGCTGAACTGACAAGAAAGTAAGAAATCGCTTTTGTTTACAACAATCGCGGATTGCGCCGTGAGGGCTACCCGCACGGCACTTAGTTTATGAATTCGCCGTCGCTACTGCGAAGCGGCTACATCGGCGCTGGTGAAAGTCGGATAACCTGACGGCTTGCCATTGTTGATATTGTTCAGAAAACGGCTGTCTTTAATCGGTAACACGGCCGAGCCATAGTCGAAGCTGTTCAGTCGCGAGCGCATATCCTGATTCGAGAGTCCGTCCCCCTCCATTTGATACCAGCTCACAATCGTCGGGGTGACAAACGCACCGTAGGGGTTCTCGGCATACTCATTGGTTTTGGCAAAACGAAAGGCATGCGTGAGAATACCGTCTTTGTGGTACACAATCTTCAGATGCCCGTTCTCAAAGGGCAACTCCGAAGCCGGTTTAGTGGTCTGGTCGCCGTGTGAACTGTAGGTGCCATGCGTCACGACACCGTTCTTGGTCCAAACCGCCGCATGCTCCCAATCGTGGCGATGTCCGCCGCCAAAATAATTAAATACCTGATCCTTCTCGAAATACAGCGCATAAATGTGGCCGCAGTATTGATCTGCCCCCACGTTCTTGCACACATAGCGGTGCATGGTGTTCGAGGTGAGCAAAAAATTGCCCGAGCGGCAATCGCCCGTGATGCGGCCCGAGGTTTTTAACCCGGCGTTTTTCTCCCCCAAGCGGCTAATGCCGGCACTCGGCAAACAACCGTCGCCATCAAAATCAAACACGGGTTGTTTATTATTGATAATGCCATTGGGAGGCAGCGCTTCATCGAGTTTGGCGAAGTCGCTGGCACTCGCCAAACCGGCAAAGGTAATAGCAGATGTAAGAGAGAAAAGAGAAAGGAGTTTTCGGCTTATTGTTATCATGAGCGTACCTTTTTTAGACTGTTATTGTTGTAAGCAGCTCATCTAACCACGCGGCGCCACCAAACACCAATACCCCAAATGGGTGAAGCCTTGTTACTGGTAGGCGGCGGCCGTAATAAACTCACCAAACGTCTCGCACCACACGATCACGGCATTGTATTGCGCGGGGTCGGTACCCGAAGGAAGTGCCACCATAAAATTCTCGAAGGTTTTGATTTCGCCTACCTGTTTCATTTGGGGCTTGAGCTGTTCGAACGCAGCCTCGGTCTCGACAAACTCGGGCGACAGGTACAGCTTGTAATCCGGGCCCGGCGCCAATTCACCGATAAACGACACCACATCCCGTCCAATGAACACTTTACCCTCCCCCCAATGAAAAGCATCACTGTCTTGCAGGTCTTTGGTGAACTCAGCCGTGTAGAGAGCCTGCGGCGACAGCGCCGTGATCTCAGACGCTTGCGGCGCCGGCGGTGCAATCAGAATCGGAAGCATATAGATGCCCAGCGCCACACCAACAGCGCCGGTCAACAAATGAGATAAGGTAAGCAAAGCAAGTGTTTTTAGCTTCATGGGGCATCCTTTTAAGTGGGTGTGGGAATCACGCATCACTTGCGTGTGAAATCACAATACGGCTGTTCGCATGGTAGCGACACCAGATTGTGTGACAACAAAAATTTAATGGGAAAGCACAAAAGTGTTATGTTATAACATCGCCATTATTCAACAGCGCGACATTGTTAGATTTATCTATGACTCAAGCAGCACTTCAACATATTCCCACCAACATCATTACCGGTTTTTTGGGCGTGGGCAAAAGCACCGCACTGCGTCACCTGTTAATGCATAAACCGGCTCACGAGCGCTGGGCGGTTCTGGTGAATGAATTTGGAGAAGTCGGCATAGACGGCGGTTTGATCAGCGGCAGCACCCCTTCTGACGCCATTAGCATTAAAGAAGTGCCGGGAGGATGTATGTGTTGTGCTGCGGGTGTACCCATGCAAATTGCGCTCACCGAACTACTGCGCCGCGCGCGCCCGCATCGACTACTAATTGAACCGACCGGGCTGGGCCATCCAAAGGAATTTCTCGGCGTATTGGCGCAGCCGCATTTTAAAGAAGTACTGCGCTTGCAACGCACCATCACATTGGTCGATGCGCGCCATCTTGCTTCGGCACGGCACACGCAGCATGCCACGTTTCGGGAACAGCTCGAGGTCGCTGACCTGATTGTGGCCAGCAAAAGCGATTGCTATGGCCCTGAGCAGTACCAAGCCCTGCAACACTTTGTCTCAGACCTTGGGCTCAACACACCCATCAAGCAGATCTCATGCGGAGAACTGCCCGTTGCATGGCTGGAGGGGCCCGCTACCGCATTGAGCTACAAGGCGCCAGAGGCACCAGAGCCACCACCACAACATAAGCATGCACCGCATCACACCAAGCAACCTGAGCCGGTGCCCGCTATTCAGCATTTCGAAAACACGGGGCAAGACTATGTCAGCAAAGGCTGGATCTTTGCGGCCCATCTGCTGTTTGACCGGCAACAGGTGCTCACACTGTTTAAACACACCTCGGTAGAGCGCGCCAAAGGGATTGTGATTACCCCCGAAGGCATTTTCGCCTACAACAAATCAGCCGACGAGGTCGTTGAAATCCCCCTGGACGAACATCTGGATAGCCGCGTTGAGGTGATCACGCAGAGCGCCAGCGAATACGAACAGTTTGAACACCAACTCATGCAATGTTTAATCTCAAGCACATAAAGAAGGAACCACCATGCATCGACTCTACGGAATGCTCTGGCTGACATTAAGTTTATCGGCCGCCCAAACAAGCCAGGGTTTTGAGCGCGACCACGCAGCCCATGTGCACGGTGAAGGCTCGCTGGCGCTGGTCATCGAAAACCATGATCTGGCCATGCAGCTCAGCCTGCCAGCGATGGATGTCGTGGGCTTTGAGCATGCACCCAGCAATGCTGAACAGGCCCGCGCCGTCCACCAGGCCGCCGACACCCTAAACAACGCAAGCGCGCTGTTTGCGCTGCCCAAGTCGGCAGGCTGTACGCTGGAAAGCAGCGACGTACACTCTACCTTGCTGAGCGATGCCAATACGCAACCCGCATCCACCAAACATGCGCATCATGATGATCACGCTGACCATAACCATCACAAACATCATGACCACCACGACGATGAAGCGCATCAAGACCACCACGATCATCACGCCGAGCACAAAGACGCGCACCACCACAGTTCAGACTCAGAAAAGGCCGAAGTACATGCTGATTTTGCTGCGCAGTATCGCTACCATTGCGACCACGCTGAACAAATCCATGAGCTACAGGTCAAGCTGTTTAATCAGCTGCCCCGCTTGGAAAAACTCGAGGTGATGATCATCACCAGCAAGGGGCAGTTGTTACGCCATGCCAGTGCTGAGTCGCCTGTGATTAAGTGGTAATTTAACCAATACTATGCGCCACACCAGCCCATTGCTGAACGTTGAAAATCTGCGCTTTCGCTGGCCCAACGCGGAGCGCGACTGCCTGCATATCCCCTGCTTCACGATGCAAGCCGGCGAACGCGTGTTTTTGCGCGGCCCTAGTGGCGCGGGCAAAACCACTTTACTGAGCCTGCTGACCGGCATGCTCGAACCCTCCCAAGGCAGCATTACCTTGCTCGAACGAGAGATTCGCGGGCTCACGCGCGCCCAGCGAGACCGGTTCCGAGCCACACACATCGGCTATATCTTTCAGCAATTCAACTTAATCCCCTACCTCTCGGTATTCGAGAATGTGGCACTGGGTTGTCGGTTTTCAGCGGAACGCATGGCACGCGTGCAACGCGAGCACGGCGACCTCAAAGAGGCCTGCAACACGCTCACACAAGCCCTGCAGCTACCTGCAACACTCATGCACCAAAAAGCCCAGTCTCTCAGCGTTGGCCAACAACAGCGTGTCGCCGCCGCACGGGCTCTCATTGGTGCGCCACCGCTGATTATTGCCGATGAGCCCACGTCGGCACTCGATGCCGATACCCGAGCACGTTTTATCGAGCTCGTGATGGGCGTGTGTCAGCAACATCACAGCGCCCTGCTGTTCGTCAGTCACGATGCCAGCCTGCAAAGCCACTTTGATCGTAGCGTCGATCTGTTGGACATCAATCAACAGGCCAACAGGAGCGAAGCCGAATGACGCAATTACAGTGGCGCCTGCTGACAGGGCTCACGCTCAAGAGTATCTGGAACCGTCGTTTCACGGCAGGCCTCACCCTGTTCAGCCTGGCCTTGAGCGTATTGTTACTGCTCAGTATCGAAACCCTGCGCAGCGAAGCGAGGCAAAGCTTCACCAATACTGTCTCGGGCACCGATCTGCTGGTAGGTGCCCGTAGTGGCTCACTGCCTTTGCTGCTGTATTCGGTGTTTCATCTGGGCAACGCCAGCAATAATATTGACTGGCGCAGCTACATGGAAATTAGCGGTCACCCCGCTGTCGCCTGGTCCATCCCCTTGTCCTTGGGCGATTCCCACCGAGGCTTTCGCGTTATCGGCACCACCGGGGCCTATTTCGAATACTTCCGGTTTGGGCGGGAGCAGGCCTTACAGTTTGCCAGTGGTGCACCATTTAGTGGCGTCTACGATGCCGTGATCGGGGCCGATGTGGCGGCAGAGCTTGGCTATCAACCGGGCAGCCACATGATTCTGGCCCACGGCGTACAAGACACCCACTTTAGTCGCCACGAAGATAAACCCTTTACCGTAAGCGGCGTGCTGGCCAAAACCGGTACGCCGGTCGATCGCAGCATTTTGGTCAGTCTGGCCGGTATCGAGGCATTACACATTGACTGGCAAAGTGGCACCCGGTCGCGCCAGACAATCAGCGCCGAAGCGGCACAAGCGATGGACTTGCAGCCCAAGCAGATTACGGCGTTTATGCTGGGCCTGCATTCCAAGCTGCATATCTTTCAGTTACAACGCGCCATAAATGGCTATAAGAAAGAGCCGCTACAGGCCATTCTTCCAGGTGTCGCTTTGGGTGAGCTGTGGCAACTACTGACCACAGCCGAGAACATTTTGTTTATTGTTTCGGCCTGTGTGCTCATCAATAGCCTGATAGTGATGCTGGTATTGATTCTTAGCGGCCTCAACGCCCGTCGCCGCGAACTTGCCGTATTACGCGCACTGGGTGCCCGCCCTGCCCAACTATTCATTTTGCTCAGCATCGAAAGCGTACTGTTTGGTGTGCTCGCCTGTATTTTGGGGCTCGTTCTGTATTATCTTGGCGTGATGCTGTTGGCACCGCTGCTACATCCCTACGGGGTATTTGTGAGCATGGCGCTGCCGAATGCCTATCAATGGTCCCTGCTTGGCGGCGTGCTGGGCCTAAGCACCTTGCTGGGCTTAGTGCCCGCGATTAAGGCTTACCGTTATGCCTTGAACGAAGGGCTAAGTATTAGAGACTAGGAGTTTTCGCATGGTCACCCGTTTATTGTGCTGTGTTCTCATCTGGTATTGCGCCATGAGTGCCGCTTGGGCGAAGGACTATCAAACAACCGATTGGGATGCCCTGATGCCCCCTGATTGGGTGCCTGAATTCAACGAACAGGAATACGCGCCCGACCTCAGCGATGAAGAAGACGATGCCGCCTGGCTGAGCCAATTCAACAGCATGCCCGCCCCCACCGTTCCCGAACTGAACAATCAGCCACTGCGAATTCCCGGCTACGTATTACCCGTTAAATACGATGGCAGCAAGGTGTATGAGTTTTTATTGGTGCCTTATGTGGGAGCCTGTATTCACGTACCGCCACCACCGGCCAATCAAATGGTTTACGTGATTCTCGACCAACCTCTTGAAGCGGCGCAACTGTGGGAGCCGGTTTGGGCCAGCGGCATTATGAAGACCGAGATCGCCGATACCAAGCTGGCTACAGCCGGTTATAAAATGCTCAAAGCCACCATCGAGCGCTATGAGTATTAAGCGCTAACGGATTCTGGAGGTGTATCTCACTGATTGCTAACGATGGAGCGCTTTTCGTGCACGTAGCCCTCGGGTGATACCGACCAGTACGACAGCATTTGTACCAGCATGAACGCATGCTCGGGCGGTTCTACATCGTGATACTTTTGCTCAAAGGTATATCGCAAGTGCGTATCCAGCACTTCTAACAAGGCTTTGTGATCCTTGTTCAAGACTGCATTCGCGCCATCCAGCTCCATTGTAAAGTTGGCCAGATCAAAGTAGGCGGTCAGTTCAATATCGTCACTCTCACGCTGTTTCATCTTGAGCGAGAGCTTCACTTCGTTACTGGGCATCAGGCGGCTTTTGAACAGTATTTTGCCAATGTCAGAATCGGCCCTCCCCTGAATAAAGTGGAAGTTGGCCTGATGCATATCGAGGTCAAAATTGATGTCGGCGCCGGGTAGCACCACTTCGGGCACTGCAACCTGCTCCTGTTCATATTCGTCGGGTTCGCTGTTCGATTGTTCCTCCGCGTAGCCATAGCTTTCGTCGCTACTGGCGTCCACATAAAGGGGCGTTTGATAGTCGGCATCCAGGTTGTCGTCATACTGCGCATCGGAGAGCGCATCCTCCTGTTGGCCTAAACGCTCTGCTTCGGTCACTTCCGATTCTGCAGTATTCGTATCGGGTTCAAGCTGCGCGTCCTGCTCAGCCGTCATCTCAACAGCCGCCTCATGATCATCGTCCGGCTCTACCGCTTCTGCCCACACAGAAGCAGCTCCGGCGGTAACCAGCGTCATAGCAAACATGAAGGCAACAGATGACATTAATCGACGTTTCATTCGGAACTCCACAAAGGCGCAAACAACGGCAAACAAATCGCCATGTGGAACTGCACATCCACACAGCGCAAAAACACTAATCAGCCTGAAGGTCTTACAGAAGAGCCCACCGCCATAAAAACGAAGGGCTCACGGGTGCACTGCTTAACCGCGACAGCCGCGCCATACACCAAAGGTGTAGTCGTCAGCAGCATGGTTAAATTCATCACCACAGTTTTTGTCCCACGCGAGTCCGTTCTCGCCATTCTGGTCTACGATGCAAATATCGTGGTCGAGACAGTCCTTGGTCCACGCACTTGGCGCCCAACCGCCGCACGCGCCACCACAGCGCCCCATGCACTGCCCACCTTTGTAGCTATCGCCAACACGAATATTGGTATACACGTCGCGACCATTACGATCCTTGTCGTACAAAGCGGTTTGCCAGGAACCTTTACTGATGCATTTGATGCCTTCGTCACGCTCCGCAGAGGTTGCAAACACTGCGCTGCTCAGACTCAGGGCCATCAAAAAGGAGAGGAAAAGAGAGAGTTTTTTAATCATATTTTTGCTCCAACTTATTTATTATTTTCGCCCTGACGGACGTATTACGTTAGATGCATCCTGCTGTACTGCTTCCTTTTTTATTGTTTTCGAAACAGCTGCTTCTGATGTTGCTCCAAGCCCGAAAAGGCCGAACAAAAATCAAAGAACGCCTTAGACGCTACGAATATGCCCCAAATTTTGCGAGGCAATTTGCGCGCACTTCGGGCAATTTAGGTTAATTGCGCCAGTAAAGGCGATATTGTGTGAACCATGTAACATTTCCTGACCACAACCAACTCAAGCGGCAAACGTTTTGCTTTGCGCTTTACTGGGCAAAAAAGCATTGCATTAGCGATTGCGAATCATTGTTTTTGGTCTGCGCCATTAACTTGTAAAATCATCGCCCAATGCAATTTTCCAGGTAGATTCGATGAGTGTGCAGACTGCACAGCAGGCCTTAAAACAATATTTTGGATACGACAGCTTTCGCTTGAGCCAGCAGGCAGTCATTGAGCGCACACTGGCAGGCAAGAGCAGCCTGGTAATCATGCCCACTGGTGGCGGTAAATCCATGTGCTACCAACTACCTGCGATTCTGCTACCCGGCTTAACACTCGTGGTGTCGCCGCTAATCGCGCTCATGCAGGATCAGGTGCAAGGGCTACTATCCAGTGGTATCAACGCCGCTGCGCTCAACAGCGCCTGCACACCTGAAGAAGAAGCCGGCATTCGGTCACAGGCGCAAGACGGTCAGCTCAAACTGCTGTATGTCTCACCAGAACGCGCCGTCACACCGGCGTTTTTGCACTGGGTCTCCAATGTAAACCTAGCCCAAATAGCCATTGATGAGGCGCACTGTGTGTCGGTCTGGGGTAACGACTTTCGTCCTGAATACACTCAGCTCACGGCCCTCACCCGCCTATTTCCGCAAACGCCGGTCGCGGCCTTAACGGCCACGGCTGACACTGCGACACAAAGGGATATTCTGGCGCAACTGGCGCTCACCAAGTGCGAGGTGTTTGTCTCGAGCTTTGAGCGAAAAAACATTCGCGTCGACGTATTGCCTGCAAAAAATCGCATGCCCCTGATGCGCGACTTTATCGCCGGGCATAAAAACGAACCGGGCATTGTGTACTGCCTGAGTAGAAAAAGTACCGAGCAGGTGGCGCAAAAACTGCGCGGCGAAGGTTATCGGGCCCAGCACTATCATGGCGCAATGGATAGCGACGAACGCGCACGTATCCAGCAGGCGTTTCTTGAAGACAAGGTGCAGATCATCTGCGCCACCATCGCCTTTGGCATGGGCATCGACAAACCCAACATTCGCTGGATTATTCACTACAACCTGCCCAAGAATATCGAGAGCTACTATCAGGAAATCGGTCGAGCCGGGCGCGACGGTGAGCCAGCCGATGCATTGCTGTTTGCCGGCTATGGCGACATGAAAACCCTCACCCAGTTTATTGATGGCAGCAACGCCAGCGAAACCTTCAAAGAAGTACAGCGCGCCAAACTCAATCGCATGTGGGAATACAGTCAGACACTGTCGTGTCGCACCAACTTTATTCTCAATTATTTTGGCGAACACCGCGAAGCCGGTTGCGGCCACTGCGACAGCTGCCTGCACCCGCCGACCAGTTTTGATGGCACCATCATCGCCCAAAAAGCGCTGTCGGCAGTCTACCGCCTCAACCAGTCGGTAGGCGTAAACATGCTGATCGATGTATTACGCGGAGCCAGCAATCGCCACGTGATACAAGCCGGTTACGACCAGATAAAAACCTATGGTGCCGGTAAAGACATCGACTGGAAAGCATGGCAGCACTACATCATGCAATTGGTTGATCGCGGCTATCTGGCGATCGATTTTACCCGCAACAATGCCTTGCAGCTCACCGCCTTGTCGCGCAACGTACTCAAGGGTGAAAGCACGGTAACGCTCTGCGAGCAGCAGGAACC
>JAWWBW010000126.1:0-9251 GCA_033720775.1 Oleiphilaceae bacterium
AAGCCTGGACACTGCCTTGGCAAAAGAAACGGCCGCCAGAGTGTATAAAGAGTTCGCTTGCCAGGAACTTGCCTTTGAAGCCGTGCTTTATCGTCATGGCTACCGCTATGCGGAGGCCTATCAAAAGTCGGCCTTGCCGGTAACGACGTCGCCTGCGTTAAATGAAGGCGCGTACCTGATTACGGGTGGACTCGGTGGGCTGGGTCTGGCGTTGGCTGACTATTTAGCCGGTTTTAAAGGCGTTAAGTTGGGGCTCGTGACGCATCGCGATTTTCCTGCCGAAAACGAGTGGCCGGAACACAGCAATAGAAATACGCGTATTGGAAGACGGGTACAGCGCCTGCAGCAATTAAAGCAACGCGCCGCCAGTGTCAAAGTTCTGCATGGTGACGTGACCGATTCAGCCAGCCTGACATCGGCGCTGGAAGAGGCGCGCGCTAGTCTCGGAGAGATTAAAGGTATTTTCCACACCGCCGGTGTGATTGACGACCAACTTATTTCGCTCAAAAACTACGAACAGGCCAAAAGGGTATTAGCCCCCAAAGTAGAAGGCGCGCGCAATCTGCTTGCTGCTTGCGCGAAAGATAACCCCGATTTTGTTGTGCTGTACTCCTCTGTGAGTGCGTTGACTGGCATGTCCGGGCAGTTTGATTATGCTGCGGCAAATGCCTATCTCGACGCGTTGGTGTATCAGGCGCGGCGTCAGGGGATTAATGCGACCAGTATCAACTGGTCAGCCTGGCGGCAAGTGGGTATGGCTGCCGAACTGGCCGCAGGTGAGCGTACCATGGGGGCTGGTCCCGCGGCTTTTGCTGCGTATACCGAGGGTAATCAATACCGCCTCTATGTTGACGCGCAGGTATGGTGGGTTGATGAGCACCGCACCAAGACTGGCCTAGCGCTGGTTCCGGGTACGGGTTTTGTGGATGCGGCCTACGCTGCCGGAAGCGCGATGCTGGCGGACCTGTTGACTGAAGGCACCGCCATTCGCCTTGAAAATCTGTTCTTTAGTACCCCGATGATGGTGCACGATTCGGAACAGAAAGTGATGAGTGTGCAATTAACCGAAGTGTCGCCTCGCCGATACCGGTTACTCATCGCGAGTGCGCGCAGCCATGAAGATGCCGACATGGAAAACTGGCTGGCAGAGCACGTGGAAGGTGAGTTGATTGTCGTTAGCGATGCCGCGCCCGAGGCCTGTGATGTGCAGACGATACAGAGCCGATGCAAGTACGACGAAATTATTCGTCGTGGCAGCGCTGAGCATGCGCATATGGACTTTGGGCCGCGCTGGGCCTGTGTTGAAACAGTTGCCCTTGGTGAATCAGAAGCGTTGGTTCACCTGAAACTACCAAATGATTATGCCGCTGACCTGGACACTTCTACCTTGCATCCGGCAATGCTCGATATGGCGACAGGAGCCGGCCACATATTGGTTAGCGATTATGATTCCGAACGCGACTTTTTTGTTCCCTTGTCGTATGGCCGTGTCACCGTATTTGCGCCTTTCCAATCGGAGTTCTATGCCCATGTGCGTTGGCTCAAAGATGATGGTAACGCGTCGCATTTTGATGTGTTGATGTGCGCCCCCGATGGCCAACCTCTGGTATCGGTAGAGAGCTTTATCGTTAAACGGATGGCTGCGAGTGCGTTGGATGAAATTGACACCGCGATCAGTGCCGAGCTCGATGTTGATCTGGCCATGGCGATTAGTCCGGAAGAAGGTGAAGAGGTTATCAAGCGGGTATTGGCTTACAGGCAGTGTCCGCAGTTGATTGTTTCTCCGCTGGACTTTGATGGCATTCTGGAGCAACTTCGTGCCCCGCAACAATCCGGCGGTGCGCTTTCTGAAGCTGTTGAGCGGCCAACCCTTGATTCCGATTTTGCCGCCCCTGAAACACCCTTCCAGAAAAAAATGGCGGAGATGTGGGCCGCTGCGCTTGGCATCGATCAAATTGGTATTGATGACAACTTTTTTGAGCTGGGCGGTCATTCGCTTCTGTTGACTCAGCTTGCAACGAAAGCGAAGAAGTCCTTTGGCGTTGATCTGCCACTATCAAAATTGTTTGATAGCCCGACGATTCGTGAATGGGCTGTGTTTGCAGGCGATGTTGATATTGTCGAAGTCGATACCAAAGATCGTGCTGCATCCAGCGGGGTACAGACAGCTTACGAAATCGAGCCATTTGAGCGTGCGTCATCCGAATTTAGCTACCCCCTTTCAGCGACTCAGGCAGCACTCTGGTTTGTGCACGAAATAGCCGAAGAAAACCCAGCCTACAATATTCCGGTGGCTGTGCGCTTTAAGGGGGATTTCGACATTTCCTCAGCGCAGCATGCATTTAAATGGTTAATTGCAAGGCATGAAATTCTGCGCACCACCTACGACGACACGCATGGCGATATTGTGCAGTGTATCAAGGCGCACTCGGATGAAGCTCTGCAGGAGCTCAAGACCGAGGTGGGGGCATTGGACGCGTTGCTGGCCGAGCTCGCTCGCAAGCCGTTTAATCTCAGGAGCGGTTCTCCGTTGGTGGGCTATGTCATTAAAGTGACTGACGCCGACCATGTTCTGTTTTTTAACTTTCATCACATTGCCATTGATCACCTGTCGTTATTACAGTTGATGCGTGAGTTCGAGATCGCCTACAACGCGTATGCGAGTAATTCGCAGCCCGAACTGTCACCACAGCGCCTACAATATGCTGACTACATTCACTGGTTTAACGCGCAAATCACTGAAGAGCAAATAGCGCAAAAACTCGAAGTGTGGAAGCAGCGCCTCGCTGGATTTTCGGGCGTGCTCGATTTGCCGCTAGACCGGCCTCGCCCGCCAGTACCGACGGGTAATGGTGAGCAATTCCTGTTTGATTTCAGTGATGAATTGTCACGCAAAGCGATTGATTTCTGTAGTTCACGATCGGTATCGCTGTTCAATGCTTTGCTGGCGAACTTCTGCGTATTGCTCGGTCGTTATAGTAATCAGGATGACATTATTATCGGTACGCCGTTTGCCAATCGCAGCAATCAGGAAGAACTCGATGATGTAGTGGGTTGTTTTATCAACGTATTGCCGCTGGCGACCAATCTGGCCGACAGCCAAAGTTTCAATGCGCTGATCGACAGCATCAAGCAGGTGATGTTTGAAGCGTATGATAATCAGGAAGTACCGCTGAACCGGATTGTTGACGGCGTGAATCCGGTGCGGGATCCGGGCTACAACCCACTGTTCCAGGTTGGTTTTATCTTTCAGGAACCCCCCGCGGCGATCAAACTCAATGGCTTGGATTCGGATGTGATACCCGTGCATTCCGGCGGTGCCATGTATGACATTCACCTCTGGATCTGGCAGGAGGGCAAGTCACTTTCGGGGCTCATCTGGTACAACACCGATATTTTCGATGCGGCATCGATGCATGCACTCAAAGAACGCTTTGCCGTGCTGCTCGATCACCTGATTGACGCGGCCGATGAGGATTTCCGTGAACAAAGCCTGTTAACCGAGTCGGATCGACAACTCTACGACCAGCTGAATAGTACCAATCAGGTTATGCCGGCGGCAGCGACCATACATGGTCAGATTAGTGCCGTCGCAGCGCAGCGGGCTGATGCGGTTGCTGTGATCGGCCAGGATGGACAGCTGAGCTATCGCGAGCTGGATGCACGCTCAGACATGATGGCCCATTTTTTGGCTGCAAAAGGCGTGGGCAGTGGCAATAGCGTTGGGATCAGTATGTCGCGCGGCTGCGATATGCTGGTGGCTATTTTGGGTACATTAAAGGTTGGAGCAACCTATATTCCGATGGACCCCGATTATCCGTCGGAGCGACTGGCATATATGGCCGACCTGGCTGGTATTGAGCTTATATTGTGTACCGACTCGGTGCGATCCGGCATTGATTATTTCGACAAGGAGCTCATCTCCGTTGATAGTCAATGGCAAGAGATTGCAGCCGGGCCGGCAGCGCAATTACCCCAGGTATCACCTGATACCATTGCGTACATTATTTTTACCTCCGGTTCTACCGGGTTGCCCAAAGGGGTCCAGGTTCAGCATCGAACGGTGGTCAATTTACTCGAATCGATGCGCATTCGCCCCGGTTACACGGCGGAAGATCGCCTGTTAGCCGTTACCACCTTGTCTTTTGATATGTCGGTAGTGGAGCTTTACCTGCCACTCTTCTCTGGCGGCTCAGTGGTTGTTGCCAGTGAGGACGAAGTCAAAGATGGTTCTGCCTTGATTGATCTGATTTCGCGTCATGAGGTCAACGTGATGCAGGCGACGCCGAGCACTTGGCGTTCCATGATGACGGCTGGATGGCAAGGTGGACTAAGCAAAACCATGTGTGGTGGCGAGCCTTATCCGGCAGACCTTGCCAGCTTTATGTCGCGCACTTGTGGCGAGGTGTGGAACCTTTATGGCCCAACTGAAACCACGGTTTATTCTCTTGGCAGAGTCGTCTCGACCGAGCGACCGAATATGATCGGCACGCCGGTGGCGAACACGCAATGCTTTATCGTTAACGATAAGAATGTGCCGCAACCTGTCGGCGTAATGGGAGAGCTCATTATTGGTGGTGATGGGGTGACGCAAGGCTATCTTAAGCGGCCCGAACTGACCGAACAGGTATTTGTACGGTGTGACAATCTTGGACCGGGCGTATTTTATCGCACTGGCGATGCCGCGCGACTCACCGCAACGGGAGAGATTGAGTACATCCAGCGACTGGATAATCAGGTGAAGGTGCGCGGTTATCGCATTGAGCTGGGCGAAATAGAATCGGTATTGTTGAAGCACGATGCGGTGGATAACTGCACGGCGCTGGTCAAGCAATACAGCGACATGGACAAGCGTATAGTGGTCTATGTGCAGTACTCCAAAGAGCAGCCTGCACCTGAGGCCTCCGAAGTCAAAGATTATTTGAGAGCCTATCTACCAGAATATATGGTGCCTCAGATAGTGGTTGAAATGGAGCAGTTACCGCTCACACCCAACGGAAAAATTGATAGAAAGGCGTTGCCAGAACCCGAGGCTGGTGTCAGCACTTCGGGTGAATACATTGCGCCGGAATCGGAGCTGGAGCAACACATTGCCGATTTGTGGCAAGAAGTGCTTGGCGCGGAGCAAATCAGTGTATGCGACAACTTTTTCGAGTTGGGTGGTCACTCATTGATTCTGATTCAGATTGTGAGTCGCCTGCGTGAGCGCTATCCCAACTCCCTTGCACTGTCTTCGCTCATCTCTGCACCATCAATTCGCGAGTGGGCAGTCTTACTGCAGCAAGATCTGGGTGTAGAAGAGCGTCAGAGTGCGCCGGTCAAACCCATCACGAAAATTCAACGCGATGCACTGCGTGATGAGCGCGGTCAAAATCTGGTATATAGCCTGTCGCCGACCCAGTCTGCTCTGTGGTTTATTTACGAAATGGCTGGCGATACGCCGGCCTATAACATTCCCGTTGCGCAGCGTTATCGTGGGCCGCTAGATGTGGAGCGTTTACGGCAAGCTTATGCGGCGCTGGTGCAGAAGTACGAAATTTTGCGTACCACCTACGGACATATTGATGGCGAGATGGTGCAGTACGTTCATACCCCGGGCAAAGTTGATTTCAGTGTGGTCGACGTTTCAGAAGAACAATTGGCTGAACAGGTGCAACAAGCGGCGGAGCAGCCCTTCGATCTGCGTAAGGGTTCCCCCATCGTTGCGCGTGTTTTCCGGGTATCTGACGAAGATCATGTGGTGCTCGTTACCGTACACCATATTGCGGCTGATCATTCTTCGCTGCTGGTGTTTATGCGTGAAATTGGAGAAAACTATCAGCGCTTGGGTAGGGGGGAGCTGCCCGATACTGATGCTGACGTCATTCAGTACATTGATTACGTCAACTGGCTTGGGCACGAGGCGGCGACAAGCGACTTTGATCAGAAGATCAAGGTGTGGGAAGAGCGCTTGGCCAACTTCTCAGGTGTATTGAACTTACCGCTCGATAAGCCTCGCCCGAGTATGCCTTCAGGACGAGGCAAACAGGTGCAATTTGATTTTGATGCGCAGGTTTCCCGCAAGGTGAAGCAATTCAGTGCGGCTAATTCGGTGTCGCTGTATCTTACGCTGCTCTCGGGATTTTGCGTGCTGCTCAATCGATATTGTGCGCAAGATGACATTATCGTAGGCACCCCATTTGCGAATCGTCTCGGGCATCCCGATCTCGATAAGGTCATGGGGTGTTTTATCAATACACTTCCCTTGGCCATTGATCTGGGCGATTGCGACTCCTTCGACTCGGTTGTGAAGGCTGTCGAGCAGGTCATGTTCGAGGCTTATGATCATCAGGATGTTCCCCTGAACAAGATCGTTGATGCGGTTAAACCAGCGCGCGATCTCAGTTACAACCCGTTGTTTCAGGTGGGCTTTGTCTTCCAGGAGCCCCCGGCGGAAATTCCGATCGAAGATCTCGACACGGTATTGTTGCCCGTACATAGCGGTGGTGCCATGTACGATATCCATCTATGGATATGGGAAAAAGACGGCGTGCTCTCAGGTGTTATGCAGTACAACACGGACGTATTTGAAGAGAGCACTATCGAGCGCATGCATGAACAGCTTGCCCTGGTCATGGACCGAATGATCACCCAAAGCGATGCTGCTTTCCGTGAGCAAAGCTTGTTGACAGATAAAGAAAGTGCCTTGTATCGCAGCCTGAATGCAACGGAGAAAGCGTTGCCAGACTGCCTGACGGTGCATGGCCTGGTGGCAGCTCAAGCCCAGAAAGTGCCCGAAAACGTTGCCGTTGTTGGCCCTGAAAATGCCGAACAGCTGACGTTTGCTGAGCTGCAGCAGCGCTCGGATCAGTTAGCTAGCTATTTGATTGATCGCGGGGTTAAACCCGGCGATCGGGTGGGTATCAGTATCCATCGTGGTACGGATATGATGGTCGGCCTGCTGGGTATTCTCAAAGTCGGCGCGGCCTATATTCCAATGGATCCGACTTATCCCAAGGAACGACTGCAATATATGGCGACGCAGTCGGAGCTTGATCTGATTCTGAGCTCAGATCGCGTGCTCGATGATATTGACTATTTTGAGCAGGAAATCATTGCGCTTGATGGGCAGTGGGAGCAAATTGCAGCAGCAGCGCCCGCTGCGTTGCCAGAAGTAGACCCGGAAAGTATTGCCTATGTCATCTTTACCTCGGGCTCTACAGGCTTGCCAAAAGGTGTTCAGGTGCCACACCGTGCGGTAGTGAACTTTTTGATGTCGATGGCAACCAAGCCCGGTCTGGGTGCACAGGACCGTCTGTTAGCCATTACCACGTTATCCTTTGACATTGCGGTGTTGGAGTTGTATCTGCCCCTGGTGATGGGCGGTAGAACGGTGATTGCCTCGGATGATCAGGTGATGGAAGGTAGTGATTTACGTCGCTTGTTGGAACAGCACGAAATCACCGTCATGCAGGCTACGCCGAGTACGTGGCGGAGCCTTCTGGCAGCGGGATGGCAGGGTGGTGCACTCAAAGCGCTTTGCGGAGGCGAACCCTTCCCCTCCGATCTGGCTGCGACCCTAGCGGGGCAGTGCAGTGAAGTGTGGAATATGTATGGACCTACTGAAACTACGGTATGGTCACTATGTCGCGAAGTCTTTGTTGAGAAACCCAACATTGTAGGGCGTCCCATTGATAATACCGTGTGCTACGTGGTGAGCGCACATAATCAGGCGCAACCCATTGGGGTGGCCGGTGAGTTGTTGATAGGTGGCACCGGTGTCACCAAGGGTTACCTGAATCGACCAGAACTGACCGAGAAGGCCTTTGTTTCGATTCCATCGTTGCATGATGGTGTCTTGTATCGAACGGGTGACGCTGTGCGACTGTTGGCAGATGGTCAGATTGAGTATATTCAACGAATCGATAATCAGGTCAAGGTACGTGGTTATCGTATTGAGCTCGGCGAGATTGAAAGCGTACTGCTGAAGCATGACGATATCGCCGAAGCGGCTGTTGTTGTGCGAGAGTACAGTGAGGTAGACAAGCGCATCATTGCGTATGTTCGTTTTGTTTCAAAACAAAGCAGCATGACCATGACAGAGCTTCGCAGATATTTACGCGATTATCTGCCCGACTACATGATTCCTCAGCAGTTGGTTGAAATGGCAGAAATGCCGCTTACGCCTAACGGCAAAATTGACCGTAAGGCCCTGCCTGACCCTAACAGTGCGGGCGCGGTGGATCAGGAAATCATTGCACCTCGCACCATTGCTGAAAAGGCGGTAGCCGAGATCTGGATGAAGGCGATTGGTCTGGAGCAGGTGAGTCTGGATCAGTATTTCTTTGATATTGGTGGGCACTCGATGCTTTCAATGCAGGTGATCTATCAGATTGAAGAGGCATACGGCGTGCAAATCAAAGCTACCGATATGGTATTGAACACTCTGGAGCAGATTGCAGCGATGCTTCCACAGTCCATGCAGCGTGAAGAAAGTACGATACCTGCACCTGAGGACACTGCATCCGCCGTCAACGCTGAATCAGAAAACAAGGCCTCCGAGGGTGAAAAGCGCAAAGGCTTATTTGGTCGGCTATTGGGCAGGAAGCGCTAATATGTCTGCTTGCAGTGGCCGTGGAGTGTGTGAGGCATTTGTGTGGATTTGAGAGAAAACCGGGTGTTTAAAAAGGTGAGCAAGCTTGTTTCACCTTTGATCCCGGAGCCCCGTCCCCAGACACTGATAGATCGGCAAGTCAGGCTACAAGGCAAGGCGCTATTAGAGTCTTCAGGATGGCATTCAGTCAGAGAGGATCTGTTTCACTGGTCGACTCAAGAGGGTGCGCTCAGGGCGGTTAGCAACAGTGAGTGCGTATGGTGGAAGAATAAGCGTGGAGCGGGCAGGTTTGCTTATGTTCGTGGTGACGTAGATGCGACGGTGAAAGTCCGTGTGCGGCAGGCGAAGAATGAATCCAGCGAGCCAGACCGTGCCTATCAGTTTGGTGGGCTGATGTTGAGAGCGCCCAAAAGCAATGGTTGGCTGTCCAGTGAAAACTACGTGTTTAACGTGCTTGGCCATCGCGGCCCCAACGGCATGCAGGTAGAGACGAAAAGTACGCATTTTGGCTGGAGCAGTGTCTCTGGCTTTGCTTGGCGAGACGGAGATGCGTATCTGCGCATTCAAAGAACAGGAACGGTGTTCACGCTGTACGCCCGAGACGAGGCTAACAATGATTGGACACGCGTGTCTCAATATGAACGACCGGACCTACCAG
>JAWWBW010000127.1:0-9230 GCA_033720775.1 Oleiphilaceae bacterium
CCAGACGCTGGCGGGGCGGGCCACCAGTTTCTCAAAAATAGTGTTTTTGATGACCTGGGTTTCGAAGGTGGCGAGTTCGCGATGATCGCGACAGCCAACCGAGTAGTAGGTCTTGATGCGTGAGTTATCACGATTCACCAGGCCCACGGTTGCTCTATGCAAGTCGAGCCCATAGGCGATGCCTTGCACGGCGGCATTCATTAATTCGTGCAGATCTGTAAATTCATCGGCACGATTTTTAAAAATATCGCACAGCTCGTGGAACATGGGGTTGGGCTCAAAAATATTCTGAGCTTGTTCCAGCTCTGGCTGCGTGGAAGGGGCTGGTTTAAGCGATTTCTGTTTCTCTGGTTTAGGTGTTGCTGTCCGCTTGGGGGCAACCGGCTTGGTGGGCGTATTACTTTTAGGTGCAACCTTCTTGCGTGGCCGTGGCGGCAAAAACAGTTTGGCTGCAGGTAACAGGAGCCCGGGAATAGGGTGTTCCCGCGACATGGATGCTGCCGCCTCATGCGTGAAGGCGATCGCCTTTTCGATTGGCATGCGCAGATAGCTGGCCAGAATACGCTGCGTACGCAAGCAACCACGCGAATACCAATCATGCGCGCTATAGTGCGCCACAAGGTTAGATAGCATGACAATAAACTGGGGTTTTTGCGTGATCATGTTTAAATCGCGATCATCCAGGCGTTTTGGTGGCGCACCAAGTTGCGCGGCTCTTGCCATGGCCCCCCATTGCCGGTGACTTAACTGAGAGTCTGCTTCGTAGCAATTTCTCGATAAGTCGGGCAGATGCATTTGTTCCGCCATACGTTCGCAAATGTCACGTACGGTGCATTGCAGCACTTCTTTTTCTGCCTGTGGTGCCGGCTTGAAATTAGAGCGTATCGCATAGCGTATCAGGCGCATTTCGGGAGTGGCGATACGCCACAAATACCATAATGGTACGCCCAGAAACATGCTGGACCAGTAGATATCGTCGGCATTGCCCTGTTGCTTGTATTCTGAAATCGCTTTGCCCAAGTGCGCGGCGTAAAGGCTACTACTCAGCGTTCGCAAATAGTAATAACTCTGAATATCGGTTTTGGAAGGGTCTTTATAGGGCAGACCTTTGATGAGTCGCTGCAATTCATCAGTACCAATCATGCTGATGGCATGATCCAGCGTCTTGCTGGTGGGATTACCTTTTGGGCGGCCCCGGTTGGCTTCGTTCATAATATAGAATGACAGCACCGGGTCATGGCTGAGCTGATCAGCAATCTTGTGGTAAGACTGTTTTTTGTTGAGGCTATTGACCACCAGTGAACCCAGCCGAAAAGGACTGGGCAATGTTTTGCTGAGTAATAGTTGCGTCCATGCCTCGGCATTTTCGGGCATTTTGGCTCGGGTAATCTGAGTATCGCTCACAAGACTCTTTGCCGATGTGTTAGCTGAAAGGTTCGCCCCGGATAACGGGGAATGATTCAACTATAGTCGCTACCAGCCAGATCTGCCCAGCAAGGAAATGTTCTAATACGTTTCTTTGTCATCAAGGGTGGCGCGAATGCGCCGAAAGCTGCTCATGCGCGCTTCCGAGATCTGCCCGTCGTCATAGGCCTGGCGTATGGCGCAGCCGGGTTCTTCTTCATGGCGACAATCCCGGAATTTGCAGAGCCCCAAATGAGGTCGGAATTCAATAAAACCATGCAGCAAATCCTGTTCGTTGATGTGCCATAAACCAAACTCGCGAATGCCGGGGGAATCTACCAGTTGTCCGCCACAGGGCAAATGAAACAGGCGGGCCGTGGTAGTGGTATGGGTGCCCTTGCGGGTGGTTTCAGAGAGTTCGCCCACCTTGATGCTATCGTCTCCCAGAATACTGCGAATTATGGAGGATTTTCCCACACCGCTCTGACCCACAAACACACTGGTGTGACGGGTAAGAAACTGCATCAGTTCGCTATTGTCATCGCTGGCATGCTGTGCCGTGGTGTAAAGCACTTCGTAACCCATGTCAGAGTAGGGGCGGATCAGCGCGTCGATCTGGTTTCGATTGGTTTCGGTAATCAGGTCGGCCTTGTTCAGCAGCAGGGTGGGTTGAATTTCTAGGGTTTCGGCGGCGACGAGATAGCGGTCAATCAGGTTGGCATGGGGTTCGGGTTCTACGGCGACGACGATAATGATGCGATCAATATTTGCGGCAACGGGCTTTAACTGGCCAAAATTGTCGGGGCGTTGCAGCAGGGTGTCGCGGTCAAGGCGAGCCTCAATAATGCCCGAACCATCTTCGGCAGCGCGCCATACTACGCGATCTCCCGTGACCAGTGCATCCAGGTTGGCACGTACATGACAGCGATGTACGGGTTGATCAAGCAGAGGGCGAAAATCGGCGTCGGTCGCCTGAACATCAATCTGTTGGCCATAGTGGGCAATGATCATTCCGGTTTGTTCGCCGCCGAGACGGTCATTTTCAAGATCGTCGCTGATGCGTGACTCGCGACGTTTCGCGCGTTCGGTTTTTTCTTCCTGGATTTTTTTGATGCGCCATTGCTGGCGACGATTCAGTTTGCGTTTGGCCATGAACACACAAATCTTATGAATGGGTCGGCGCATTCTAACAGGTTTACCGAGCGACGGAACGGGCCAAACTTGTGGTTGCCGCCTATAGTCATTATCTTTGCAGGACTTTTTTGTTCGACCCCTGCTATCACGAAACGCAAGCTTGAGGAGCTGTATCATGAAGCATCAGGACAACCTGATCTGGCTGGATCTGGAGATGACCGGTCTGGACCCCGAAAAAGAGCGCATTATCGAAATCGCGACGATCGTCACCGATTCGCAATTGAATACACTGGCAGAAGGCCCGGTATTGGCGATTCATCAAAGTGATGCGCTACTCGATGCCATGGATGAATGGTGCACACGCACGCATGGCGCAACGGGCCTGACCCAGCGCGTCAAAGAAAGCACGATTACCGAGCGTGAAGCCGAGCAGCAAACCATTGCTTTTTTGCAGGAATATGTCGACAAGGGGGCCTCACCCATGTGCGGCAACAGCATTGGTCAGGATCGCCGTTTTTTAGTCAAATATATGCCGGAGCTTGAAGCGTTCTTCCACTATCGCAATCTGGATGTCAGCACGCTTAAGGAACTTGCCAAACGCTGGAAGCCAGATATTCTGCCGGGCTTTACCAAAAACAACACGCACTTGGCCTTGGACGATATTCGCGAATCCATTGCTGAGCTGCGCTACTATCGCGAGCACTTTTTAAGCCTGTCGTGAATGCTGCACCACAGGCAAGAGTCAGCACTAAAAACAGATTAGAGGAAGACCATGAGTGAACTGCTAGGGGTTAACATTGAAGACGGCATTGCCACCTTGACCTTGAACAACGGCAAGGTGAATGCGTTTTCACACGAGATGATTGCGGCGGTGAATGCCGGGTTGGATGAAGCTGAAGCGGCCGGCGCTGTGGTGATTATTACCGGGCAGCCGGGTATTTTTTCGGGCGGTTATGATTTAAAAACCATGCAGGCCAGCCCCGAGGCGGCCATGGCGCTGGTGAAAGAAGGCTCGACTTTGACTCGCCGCATATTGTCATTTCCACAACCTGTCGTGGCCGCCTGTAATGGGCATGCTATCGCCAAAGGTGTGTTCGTACTGTTGTGTTGCGATCATCGCATTGGGGTGTCGGGTGATTTTAAGTTGGGCTTGAATGAGGTGGCCATTGGTATTCCCATGCACCATGCAGGTATCGCCATGGCACGCCATCGTATGCCCAAGCCCTTCTTTAACCGCTCGGTGATCACGGCCGAAATGTTTGACCCCGACACCGCGATAGCGGCGGGCATTCTTGATCGGGTCGTTCCCCCCGAGGCGCTAATGGCAACGGCACGCAAAGTGGCCGAAGCGATGAAGGGGCTCAATCGCGATGCCTACCTCAAAACCAAGTTAAAGGTGCGCAAAGACTATTTGGAGCATCTCGACTGGGCAATCGAAGAAGACGCCCGTGTTGGTTTCTCTTGATCTCTTGCTGCGAGTAAAAAGCACGTGAAGCATGTTCATATTCTGGGTATCTGCGGCACCTTTATGGGGGGCTTGGCCTTGCTGGCCCGTGAGCAGGGTTTTGTGGTGTCGGGTTGTGATCAGAACGTATACCCGCCCATGAGTACACAGCTGGCCGAGCAGGGCATTACCCTGACGCAGGGCTTTGGCCTTGAGCAGTTATCACAGCCGGCAGACATGTACGTTATCGGCAATGCCATCAGTCGTGGTAATCCCTTGCTCGAAGAAATTCTGGATCGTGGCTTGCCATACACTTCTGGCCCCGCTTTTTTGTCTGAGCAGTTGCTGCAAGGGCGCTGGGTATTGGGCGTGGCAGGTACGCACGGTAAAACCACCACCAGCAGCATGCTGGCCTGGATTCTCGAATATGCCGGAATGGCACCGGGCTTTTTAATTGGCGGTATACCGCAGAACTTTGGTTTGTCGGCGCGTGCGGGCGACAGCGATTTTTTTGTGATTGAAGCCGATGAATACGACAGTGCTTTTTTCGATAAGCGCTCCAAGATGATTCACTACCGGCCACGTACGTTTATCTTCAATAATCTGGAGTTTGATCACGCCGATATCTTTAAAGATCTGGCGGCGATTCAAACCCAGTTTCATCATGTGGTGCGCACGATACCGCGCAATGGTCGAGTGATTTATCCGCAGCCGTATTCGGCCATTGATGAGGTCTTGGCACAGGGCGTCTGGTGCGAAACGCAAAGCTTTGAAGCGTGGCAGGAAGGGCAGGATACCGACGACGAACAGGTGTATTGGCGCAAACTGGCAGACGATGGCTCGGTGTTTGAGGTAATGCTCGGGGCGCATCATGCACGTGTCGCCTGGTCGCTCACGGGAGATCACAATGTGTGTAATGGCGTGGCCGCCATGCTTGCGGCTCGGCATGTGGGGGTGGAGATGGAGCATTGTGCTGCCGCCTTGAGCCAATTTAAAGGCGTGAAGCGGCGCATGGAAGTTGTCGGCAAAGTCGGTGATGTGACTGTGTATGACGACTTCGCGCATCATCCCACCGCCATCGCCTCCACCCTCGAAGGTCTGCGCCGTCGGGTGGGGCACGATACGATCATTGGCCTCATTGAACCGCGTTCCAATACCATGAAAATGGGCGTGCATGCAGAAGCGTTGCTCGACAGTGCCCAAGCGGCTGATCGCGTGTTGTGGTCGCAGTCAGAAGGAATGGACTGGTTGGCGCAGCAAGTGGCTGATGGTGGCGCACAACATGCGATAGGTGACAGTGTTGAGGCATTGATTGCGCAGGCTTGCGAAGCGGTGAATCAGGCAAAGGGTGCGGTGCATGTTGTGATCATGAGTAATGGCGGTTTCGGTGGGATCCACCAACGTTTGCTGCACGCGCTGGAGGATGTGGCTTCATGAACGATTACAAGGCTCCGGTGACGGTGGCCATTACGGGCGCGTCGGGCGCACAGTATGGTTTACGCTTGATCGAGCAACTTGTGCGCGCCGGGCATCAGGTAATGGTGATGGTGTCGAAAGCGGCACATATCGTGATTGCGACCGAGACCGAGTATAAATTGCCGGCTCAGGCGGCCCAGTTGCAACAGGCGTTGTCGGAGCAGATGCAGGCGGGTGATGGGCAGATCAAAGTATTTGGTAAAGAGGACTGGATGGCGCCTGTGGCATCCGGATCGGGAGCCCCCAGTGCCATGGTGGTCTGCCCCTGCAGCACCGGCAGCTTGTCAGCCATTGCCAATGGCGCCAGCAATAATCTGATTGAGCGCGCCGCCGACGTGGCGTTAAAGGAGCGCCGTCAACTGATTCTGGTGCCCCGCGAGGCGCCTTATTCTGAGATTCATTTGGAACACATGCTCAAACTGACACGCATGGGCGCTACCATCTTGCCGGCCAGCCCGGGTTTTTATCATCAGCCTCAACAAGTGTCTGACCTGGTAGATTTTATTGTGGCACGCATACTCGATCATCTGGGCGTCGCGCAAAACCTGGTCAAGCGCTGGGGCAGCGAACGCTAGTCAATCAAGTAGTATTTGAGGAAGGTGAAAGGTGACCAATCAGATCAATTGGCATGAAGTCCCCGCAGCAATTTGGCGTGCCCGCTCGGCAAGTTTACGCCCGGTGCGTGAGCTGGACCCTGTCTCGTTGAATGATTTGCTGGGAATTGAGCGCCAAAAGCAATTGGTGGTCGAAAATACCGAACGTTTTCTGGCGGGCTTGCCCGCGAACAATGCTTTGTTGTGGGGTGCACGTGGCACGGGTAAATCCAGTGTGATCAAGGCGCTGCTCAATGCCTATCGCGAACGCGGCTTGCGCGTGATTCAGATCGATAAGGATGATTTGATCGATTTGATTGAAATTGTGGATGATATTCGAGAACAGCCTTTTCACTTTATCGTATTCTGCGATGACCTGTCGTTTGATGAGGGCGATTCGAGTTATAAGGCGCTCAAAAGCGTGCTCGAAGGTTCGATCGAATTGCCGCCTAAAAATGTGTTGATCTACGCGACCTCTAACCGCCGCCATCTGATGCCTGAATACATGCAAGACAACGAACACTCTCAGGTGAAGGGCACCGAAATTCATCATGCTGAAGCGATCGAGGAAAAGATTTCGCTATCCGATCGTTTTGGGCTTTGGCTGTCCTTTTACGCGATCAATCAGGATGAATACCTGCGCATGGTGGATCAATTGTTTGGAGAGGTGACAGACTCGCGGGCCTTGCATGCCGAGGCGATACGTTTTGCTCTGAGTAAAGGCGGACGCAGTGGTCGCACCGCGCAACAGTTCTACCGCATGTACAGTACCCGGTTTACCGCTTAGGTATTGTCTTCGTCACTCTGCGGCGTGAACAGGCCATAGCGGTCTTGCTCGTCGTTACTTTCGGCCGCTAGTAATTCAATTTGTTCGAGCCGCTCCAGTGTTGCCGCAGGAATCTGTTTATCGACAAAGCGCAGGCCATACTGATCACCCACTTCGGTATCCTGACTGTACACGGCCTCGCAGGGAATGCTTTGTAATCTCAAGGGCGGTTCGGTCGCAAAGGTGAACGACAGCTCCGCGTGTGTGAAGTCGGGTAAATGTTTGGAGGTAAACACGCCGATGCCTGCTCGATTGAAGTTAATGGCAGTCACGGGGTAGTCGCCTTCCTGAATGTGTAGAAGCAGATTCTGAAAACGTTCGTCGCAGAGTAGACGAACATTGGCGCGGCGTTCCGTTTGCGGTGCGGATGACATGTTATTCTCCTGCCATGCTGGCGGTGTCAATGACCAGGCCCTTGGCGAGATAAACACGAATATCCACGCTGTAGGTACCATTGGGGACTTCTTTCACGATTTTTATATCTTGTTTGCTTGGGTCTTTGGCTAAATCGATAATGCGCTCGCGGCACAACTGTTTGGCTGCGTCGCGTACAATCAGGATGCGAGGGCGCAATTTGTTGTCGTCGCGTGTTGATATGATGATGCCAACTTCGCCATTGTTGAGTTCGACAATAGCTCCCGGTGGATAGAGACCGATACACTTGATAAATTCCAGGGCCAACTCTTCGTCGAACTGTACCCCCCTGCATTTGTAGATGATGTCGAGTGCTTCCATCGATGCGCGTGCGCCGTCATAGCAGCGACTCGATGTGATGGCGTCGTAGCAGTCGGCCAATGCCACTACTTTGGCATAGTAGGGTATTTGATGTGCCGTTAGGCCTCGTGGATAACCACTGCCGTCCATTCTTTCGTGATGGCTGTGCGCCACATCGATAGCGATGCGGTCGGCATCTTTGATGTTCATCAGGAGGTCGCGCCCGTAGGTGGTATGCTGCTTCATGATCTCGAATTCTTTGTCGGTAAAGCGGCCTTCCTTGTTGAGGATTTCATCTGGCACTTTTGACTTGCCCACATCGTGCAGCAGAGCGCAGAGCGCCAATTGCCGTATTTCTTCGTCACTGTGCCCCAGGTAGCGCGCGAAAGTGGCCGTGAGTACGCACACATTGAGAGAGTGCTCGGCGGTGTATTCATCCTTTTGTTTGATTTTGGTTAACCAGACCAGTGCGTCTTTGTTGCGAATTATACTGTCAACAATGGCATTGACTGCTTTGCGGCTCTGATTGATATCCAGTGTGTGGCCAATGCGAATCCCATCCATGATGCTTTTGACCGATTGTTTGGCATCGGTGTAGGTGACCCGCGCCTTGGTTAGCTCCTTTTCGGTGGCGATTTTGTTGATGTGCGCGACCCGTTGCGTGCCTAATGGACGTTGGTTGCTCAAGGGCTTGGTGGTTGTTGGCGGCTTTTTAGTTGAGGCTTTCGGGGAATTCAATGGTGGTTTGCGAAAGCGAGCAAACAGGCCCTGTGGTTCTTTGCGTCGTTCGTCAAATGGGCGCTTACTTTTAGTGCTGGTGTTTTTAGTTGCGGGTTCTGCGGTCTTGCCCGGCGCTTTTTCGACGGCTTCTACATACACATATTCACACTGTCTGATCAGGTCTTCGATTTCGTCTTGGGTGTGAATGACGAAACCTTGCATTAAAAAGTCTGTTTCGAGCCAGGGGCGGTCCAGCCGGATCACGCGCATCCCCAGAGCTAATTCACTGACAGGCACTTTCAGCTCTGATCGTTGCTTGGCCATATGTGACATCCTTACCTCGAACGTTTATTACCTGATCTATCCAAAATCGCTTGTTGTTGGCCTGATGGGCTGACCCAAGTTCGCTGTCCTTGCTTGTCTTAGTATAGTGAACCCGGCCCGGTGTGGTAGAGGAGGATTGTTAATTTATGCGCTTATTTGCAGTGTGCAAGCTTAACGTTTATCGACAAGACTAGCCGTGTCGATAACGAGTCCACGTGCCAGATATTCGCGAATATCCACGCCGTGCGTCCCGTTAGGAATTTCACGCAGAATTTTGTGCTTTGCGAAGACTTCGTCGTCGCCCAGATCCAAGACGCGCTCTTTGCAGGCCTCTTTGTTGGCGTTTCTCACCAGCAAAAGTTTGGGGCGCAACTTGTTATCATCGCGGGTTGAAATAATGATGCCCACCTCGCCGGTGTTTAGTTCTACCACTGCACCCGGGGGATAGAGACCAATACAACGGATAAATTCCAGTGCGAGTTCGTTATCGAAGTGCGTGCCGCGACAGCGATAGATAATGTCGAGAGCCTCCATCGAGGCTCTGGCACCGTCGTAGCAACGGGTAGAAGTGATGGCATCGTAGCAGTCGACCAAG
>JAWWBW010000128.1:0-9085 GCA_033720775.1 Oleiphilaceae bacterium
GGAAGAGTCTCTATGGCTGGTGTGACGATTGGCCGGGTGAGTAATATCTCCCTCGACAAAAAAACATACAGTGCGCTGGTGGAGATGGAAATTTACAGCGAGATCAATACGCTCTCGACCGACAGTGTTGCAGCGATACAGACTTCGGGGCTTTTGGGTGACAAGTACATTGCTATTAGTGTAGGGGCCGACGAAGAGTATCTCGCCGATGGAGATACCATCTTTGATACCCAGTCAGCACTCAATCTGGAAAAACTGATTGGTGCATTTGCTTCCGGACAAGTTGATCTTTAATTGGTTTGGGGTTATCGAGAGTAATAACAAGAAGTGATTCGAACAGTGAGGCGGTAAAGCAAGTCTATGCGTACATATGTCAATTGGTTTTTGTCAGGTCTGTTGTTGGTATCGGCCAGTGTTGCCTCTGCGGAATCAGAGCAGGAACGCCTGGTTCGCGAAACTGTTTCTAAAAATGTAGCGGAGTTGCTCACCTACTTTAATGATGAAAAACAGTATTACGAGACCGATCCGCAACGTTTTTTCAGCAATATGGATCGCGCCCTGACCAAAATTGTGGATTTTCGCCGCATCGCAGCGCGGGTGATGGGCAAGTATGCGCGCCGCGCAAACAAGGAGCAGCGTGATCGCTTTGTAGATGTATTTAAGACCAGCCTGTTTGATACGTACTCCAAGACATTGATTGAAAGTGGGACTTTCGAAATTCGCGTGCTCAAAGCGACGCTGAACAGTCGCAGCGACAAGCGTGCGAGTGTTGATTTGGAGGTGGTGTCGAAGTCGGGAAGCGTATATCCCGTTGTTTACTCCATGTATCTCACGGATGAAGGTCATTGGCTGATGGAGAACGTAATCGTTTTTGGGGTCAATGTGGGCTTGGCGTTTAGAGACAGGTTTGAGAACCAGATGCGAAGTACCCGTGGCAATATTGATGCGGTCATAGATGGCTGGAACGTAAAGTTGGAAATTGATCAGCCCCAGGGACAGGGAGCTGCGTCTTAATGGGCAGTGTGCGTCTGGAATCGGCTAGTTTTTCTCTAATTGGGCGCTTTTCAGAGCTTGAGCTTCTGAAGGCTCGAAAGGAGCTGGAGTCAGCGCTTGCCGCGCATGCAGGGAAATCACTGACGATCAATCTGAGCGAACTTGAATCGGGCGGCAGTCAGGCCTTGTCGCTGCTACTGTGTGCCATGCGTATGGCGCAGAAACATGCATGCTCTTTGCAGATGCAGGGAATGTCGCGTGGTCTGTTTGACATGGCACGGGTTGGCGGTGTTGAAGCCTTGCTCCCTATCCATACCGCCGAGTAATCCGGTTTTCTCCCTTTCTTTTGGTGCTGGCGCCTTTGCTGTATGATATGCGCCCTTTTGTAAATAGTTCCGCAAATCTTCCCTGAGAGTACAGCGATGCAGGCAAGCGAAGTAAAGCAGTTAATAACCGATCAACTGGAAAATGTCGAAGTAGAAGTTGAGACCGATGGTTACCAATACCAGGTGAGGGCCATTGGGGATGTATTCGATGGTCTGAACGCAGTCAAGCGTCAGCAATTAATTTACGGTTGTCTTAATCAATATATCATCGATGGCACCATTCACGCAGTGGTCATCAAAACCTACACGCCAGCAGAGTGGCAGGCGCAACAGTAATCGATTCTCACAATATATAAGGTTCAGGTGATTCGTGGATAAACTCGTAATCGGTGGTGGTAACAGGCTCGACGGTGAAATTCGTATCTCGGGTGCAAAAAACGCTGCTTTGCCCATATTGGCTGCGGCGCTGTTGGCTGATGAGCCAGTGACCGTAGGTAATTTGCCGCATTTGCATGATATCACCACGATGATCGAGCTAATGGGGCGCATGGGTGTTGAACTTTTGATCGACGAGAAGATGAGCGTTGAGATCAATGCCAATACGATCAAAGAGCTTACCGCACCCTATGAACTCGTCAAAACCATGCGCGCATCCATCCTAGTGTTGGGCCCCTTGCTCGCGCACTTCGGTAAAGCAGAGGTATCTTTGCCCGGTGGTTGTGCCATTGGTAGTAGACCGGTTGATCTGCATTTGCGTGGTCTCGAAGCCATGGGTGCGGATATCGTGGTGGAAGACGGTTATATCAAGGCAACGTCGAATGGTCGCCTTAAGGGTGCGAGTATTTTTCTTGATACCGTCACGGTAACTGGTACCGAAAACCTGATGATGGCTGCGGCGCTCGCAGAGGGCAAGACAGTGCTTAAAAATGCAGCACGCGAGCCTGAAGTGGTGGATTTGGCTGAGTGCTTGATCAAGATGGGCGCGAAGATTAGCGGCCATGGGACTGCCACGATCGAGATTGAAGGTGTGCCGTCCTTGAAAGGTTGCCACTATGATGTGCTGCCTGATCGGGTAGAAACCGGTACCTATCTGGTAGCTGCGGCGGCGACGCGAGGTCGCGTCAAACTGAAAGACACTCGCGCGGATTTGTTGGATGCCGTATTGCTCAAGCTGGAAGAGGCGGGAGCTAAAATCACAACGGGTGAAGACTGGATTGAGCTCGATATGGAAGGGCGTCGCCCCAAAGCGGTCTCGGTGAAAACCACGCCATTTCCCGGCTTTCCGACCGATATGCAGGCACAGTTCGTGTCATTGAATTGTGTTGCAGAAGGCACCGGGTCGGTCACTGAAACCGTCTTTGAAAATCGTTTCATGCACGTACAAGAACTGCAGCGTATGGGTGCAGATATCAAGCTTGAAGGGAATACCGCCATTATTACTGGCGTTGAACAGCTCAACGCGGCACCTATTATGGCGACAGACTTGCGTGCTTCGGCAAGTCTCGTCATTGCTGGTTTGGTTGCCAAGGGCGACACGCTCGTTGATCGCATCTACCACATTGATCGTGGTTACGAATGTATTGAAGAAAAACTACAGTTGCTGGGCGCCAGGATCCAGCGCTTGCCTGATTAATCAGGCGCCCCAAACAGGAGATATATGTTGTCATGTCTGCGCAACTGGTAATCGCGCTGTCCAAAGGGCGAATTTTGAAAGAAACGCTGCCGTTACTCAAAGAGGCAGGCATTGAGCCGCTGGAAGACCTCAGCTCCAGCCGCAAGTTGATTTTTGATACGAACGTAGAATCGATCAAACTCATTATTATTCGAGCGACGGATGTGCCTGCATACGTTCAGTACGGCGGGGCCGATTTAGGTGTCACCGGTAAAGATGTACTGATGGAGCACGGGGCTGATGGTCTATACGAGCCTCTGGATCTTCAAATCGCCAAATGTCGCCTCATGACGGCCGCAAAAAAAGGAGCCGAGAGCCCTCCGGGTCGAATTAAGGTTGCCACCAAGTTCGTCAATCTGGCCAAGGCGTTTTACGCGAGTCAGGGTATCCAGACAGATATCATCAAACTTTATGGTGCAATGGAGTTGGCCCCCATCCTTGGTTTGGCTGACGAAATTGTCGATATCGTCGATACGGGCAATACCTTGCGAGCCAATGGGCTTGAGGCGCGTGAGGAGATTCACCAGATCAGTACGCGGCTCGTCGTTAATCGCGCTTCCATGAAGATGAAGCACGCAGCGATACAGCCTATTATCGATTTGCTTGAGCAAGCCGTTCAGCGGCGTGCAGCCGCTTAATTTCCTTTATTCAACGCAGGTGTAACATGCTGAATATAACCCGCTTAAATGCACAGGATTCCGACTTCGATCGCCAGCTCGATACCATACTGGCCTGGGATGATGCGCTGGATACTTCAGTGCACGAGGCTGTGCGGGAAATTCTGCATGCAGTGAAACACCGCGGTGATCAGGCGCTACTCGAATATACGGCACGTTTTGATCGTCTTGAGGTCGCCAGCGTCGCAGAGTTGGAAGTACCTGCCGGCAAATTGGAAGAAGCGTATTTCAGACTTGAAGAGGCGCCAAGACAGGCCTTGGATAAAGCGGCGCATCGTGTACGTGACTACCACGAAAAACAAAATCAGGCGTCTTGGCAATATACCGAGGCCGATGGCACTGTGCTTGGTCAGCGCATAACGCCGCTGGATCGCGCTGGGCTTTACGTACCGGGTGGTAAGGCGGCTTATCCATCATCGGTTTTGATGAATGCGATTCCAGCGAAAGTTGCCGGGGTTGAAGAAGTCATTATGGTGGTTCCTACGCCGGCCGGTGAGGTGAACGAGTTGGTGTTGGCCGCCGCCTATGTTGCGGGTGTTGATCGGGTATTTACGATCGGTGGGGCGCAGGCAGTAGCCGCCTTGGCCTATGGTACTGAGACCGTACCTGCCGTGGATAAGATCGTAGGCCCGGGCAATATCTACGTGGCGACAGCCAAGCGCGAGGTATTTGGTACGGTGGGGATCGACATGATTGCGGGGCCCTCAGAAATTCTGGTGATTTGTGATGGGCAAACAGATCCCGACTGGATTGCCATGGATTTGTTTTCACAGGCCGAACACGACGAGAACGCACAATCCATACTGATTTCTCCAGATGCCGATTTTCTCGATCAGGTGGCTGCGAGTATTGCGCGCTTGCTACCAGAAATGGAGCGTAGCGACATTATTAAGGCCTCGATCGAAGGTCGCGCTGCCCTGATTCAGGTGCAAGATTTGAAGCAAGCTGCGCAGGTGAGTAATCGCATTGCGCCGGAGCATTTGGAGTTATCGGTGGCCGATCCTGAAGCCATGCTAGAGGATATTCGTCATGCCGGTGCTATCTTCATGGGGCGTTACACCGCAGAGGCTCTGGGCGATTACTGTGCGGGTCCTAACCACGTATTACCTACTTCAGGCACGGCACGCTTTTCTTCGCCTTTAGGCGTCTATGATTTTCAGAAGCGTTCGTCGATTCTGCACTTTTCAGCGGAAGGCGCCAGCGAACTGGGCAAAACCGCCTCTATTTTGGCGCGGGGTGAGGGCTTAACGGCGCACGCTCGTTCAGCCGAATACCGAATTGTTCAGGACCAAGACCAAAATAACAAAGCAAAATAAGGAGCGATCGTGAAGGATCAATTGGCTCGTGAAGCGCGGGTGGAAAATCTTATTCGCCCCGAAATTCAATCGCTCAAGTCTTACCATGTGCCTCCTTCTGAGGGGCTATTAAAGCTTGATGCCATGGAAAACCCGTATCCGTGGCCCGGCCAATTGCAAGAAGAGTGGTTGGTCTGTTTACAGCAGGTAGAAGCTAATCGCTACCCCGATGCGGGCGCACAGGCGGTGAGACAGGCATTGCGTGAGCATCTACAACTTGATGCCTTGCAGCAAAGCACTAACACCGAACTGGATATTTTGTTGGGGAATGGCTCCGACGAAATTATTCAGATGCTGGCGATGTGTTGTGCGCGACAGGGGGCGAGTATTCTTGCGCCTGAGCCGGGTTTCGTGATGTATCAGATGATCGCCCGGTTCGCCGGCATGGATTATATTGGTGTGCCACTGCAAGCGGACTTTTCTCTCGATGAGGCGGCCATGTTGCAGGCCATCGATGAGCGTCAACCTGCATTGATATTTCTGGCGGTACCCAACAATCCTACGGGAAATGTATTCGACAAGAGCGCAATCACGCGCATCATTCATGCTGCCAAAGGTTTGGTCGTGATTGATGAAGCCTATCTGCCTTTTACGGATTCAGATTTGCTGTCGATGTGTGCCGAATATCCCAATGTTGTGGTGATGCGAACCCTGTCCAAAGCGGGATTAGCAGGTTTGCGATTGGGTATGCTTATTGGTGCCACGAGCTGGTTGCGAGAGTTCGATAAGGTGCGCTTGCCGTACAACATTAATGTGTTGACGCAGGCGAGTGCGGTTTTTGCGCTAAAACACTACGCCACGCTAAGCAAACAGACTGAATCTCTCAGGCAAGAACGTACCTGCTTGTTTGCAGATCTTGAAAAGCTTGGCGGTGTTGAGGCTTTTGAGAGTGAGGCCAACTTTATTCTGGTGAGATGCACCCACAAGCCGGCGAGAGATGTCTTTGAAGCGATGAAGGTGGCCGGGGTGTTAATTAAATGTCTGGATGGGGCGCACCCGATGTTGGCAAACTGTTTACGCTTAACGGTTGGTCGTGCCGAAGATAACGAGCAAATGCTTTCAGCTTTGCAACAGGCTTTGAAATAAGCACCAAGGAGTAAACATGACTGCGTCGCGTGATGAGATTGTTCAATACTGTGAGCAGTATCTTGATGCTGGGCGTATCAAGGATTATTGCCCCAATGGTTTACAGGTTGAAGGTCGAGACAAGGTGGCGCGCATTGTTGGCGGAGTGACTGCGTCGCAAGCGTTGATCGACGAAGCTATTGCGCGCCAGGCTGACATGATACTGGTGCATCATGGCTATTTCTGGAAGGGCGAGGATAGCTGTGTGACGGGTATAAAACGGCGACGACTCGGCGCTTTGCTTGGTGCTGATATCAGTCTCCTTGCATACCATCTTCCTCTTGATGTGCACGAAGAAGTGGGCAACAACGCACAATTGGCAAAACTACTCGGTATACGCGTGAGCGGTAAACTCGAGCCTGATAATCCGAGAAGCGTCGGACTCGTAGGCGAGCTTGCCAGTGCGATGGCGCCGCAAACCTTTGCCGATCACATTGCGCTAAAGTTGGGGCGGCAGTGCATGCGAGTGGGGAATGGCCCTGAAGAGATCAAACGCGTGGCCTGGTGTACAGGTGCCGCGCAGGGCATGATCACTCAGGCTATCGATCTTGGTGTAGACGCCTACATCAGTGGGGAAATTTCAGAGCCAACGTATCACAGTGCTGTGGAAGAAAATATCCACTATTTTGCCGCCGGGCATCACGCTACAGAGCGCGGTGGTGTACAGGCGCTTGGGGCGCATCTGGCGACCCGCTTTGATATCGAGTTTGAATTTGTTGATATTCCCAATCCGGTTTAAGGTCGTTTTGGGTTTGATATTGAGGACAAGGCTGGAGTGCAAACTCTAGCCCCGCCCCAGAATCTTATGCTTTTGGCTTCTCGTCTTCCTTTTCAGCAGGCTCTTCGGCGACTGTTTCGTCTTTCGGTTTAAAGCCGAAGTCCTCTGCAAGCGTGCCCTTTGCGTCAGGACTGTCTTTTGGGGCGTAGTCCATGGGTGGCTCGAATACGTCTTCTTCTTTTAGCCTGGCGCCGTTGGCGCTTTGTTTCTCGGTAAAGCTAACGGCCAGAAAATCATCGGCTTCGCCTTCGCTGCACAGTCGGCTGGCGCCCTTGGCTAACTGGGCGTGCACATCCCGGTAACTTTCGTTGAGGGTTTGTACCTTGCGTGCGGTTTCCATAAAGTGCGCGCTTACCTCTGCCTGATACTTGGTGTAACTATCCTGCAGCTCCGCAAGCTTTTGTTCCAATCGTTTGCTCTTGCCTGATTCGCTACCCTGCGAGGTGCGTTGAAACAGGGCGCCCAGAATTACCCCCAAGAAAAAAAGGCCGATGCCCGAAAGGGCCTGAATCGTAAACTCGCTCACTGTGATCGCTTCCTGTTATTTTGATTGAGAGAATGGCGGGTCCCTATGAAGGGTGCCACTGGCACCTCAACGATACTAAAACTGAATCGTTGGCATGACAATAGTCTTCTTTTTCGCATTGGCTTTGTCGTCATAAAACGGCAAAATAGCGCCTTTTTTGAACAGGCCCTGCCACTTGGGAAGTCCTATATGTCTGAAAACCTGCCTTTAAGTCCTTTACAGCGTTATTTGAGAGATCTTGAAAGAGAAGGCTTTGTTGAAGATGCCGCGCAGCGTTTGGCTGTCGAAAAGTTACAGAATCTGTATGAGCGATTAATTGAGGATCAGGCTCAGCGTAAAAAGGAAAATCGCAAATGGTTTAACCGGTTCTCGAAAAAGTCCCCCAAACCGGTCAAAGGGCTCTACTTTTGGGGGGGAGTAGGGCGTGGCAAAACCTATCTCATGGATAACTTTTACGAGAGCCTGCCCTTTGAAAACAAAATGCGCATCCACTTCCATCGGTTTATGCAGCGTGTGCACGCCGAATTGCGTGAGCTGAAGGATCAGAAAAACCCTCTGGTGGTCGTCGCGAAGAAGTTCAGTGATGAAGCCTGCGTCATTTGCTTTGATGAGTTTTTCGTTTCAGATATTGGTGACGCCATGATCCTCGCCGGTTTGATGCAGGAGCTGTTTGGGAATGGCGTATCGCTGGTATGTACTTCCAATATTGTTCCTGATGGTCTGTATAAAGACGGTTTGCAGCGAGCACGTTTTCTGCCTGCTATCGATCTGGTTAAAGAACATACCGAAGTGGTGAATGTTGACGGTGGTCAGGATTATCGCTTGCGCACACTTGAACAGGCCGAGTTGTACCACTTTCCCCTTGACGAACAAGCGACGATCAATCTTGAAAAGTATTTCAAACAGCTGGCCGTCGAGGCTGGCAGTGATAGTCTTGAGCTGGAAGTGAATGGTCGTACCCTGGTGGCGCATCGTCATTCAGACGACGTGGTGTGGTTCGAATTTGCAGAACTATGCGATGGCCCCCGTTCTCAAAACGATTACATTGAACTGGCGCGGGAGTTTCACGCTGTCATCATCAGCAACGTGCCGCGCATGGGTGGAGATACAGATGATCAGGCGCGACGCTTCATTAACCTGATTGACGAGTTTTACGACCGCAGCGTGAAGGTGATTATTTCTGCCGAAGCCCCCATACACGAGCTGTATACGGGGGGGCGACTAAGTTTTGAATTTGAACGAACCGAAAGTCGCTTGCTCGAAATGCAAAGTCAGGAATATCTTGAGCAAGAGCATAAGGCCTGATCGTTGGGTCGGACGTTGGACGCCGGACGTCAGACGTCCTACGTCAGACTGAAAACATCACAACTTTCCCCAAACCGATTCCGCACACTCGAGGAATCTGAGTGCGGCTTGGCTCAGCTGCTTTTTGTGGTAGCTAAGCGCGCCAAGACGACGAGCCACTTTGGGCTTGCTGACGGGTAATACGACCAGTGAGTCGTCGATCATGGTGTTGGGTAATACCGACCAGCCCATGCCCACCGCGGCCATCATCTTCATGGTTTCTAAATAGTTGGTCGGAATGTTTGCCTTGAGCGCCAGGCCGCTGTCTCTAAAAATGGTTTCAACTACC
>JAWWBW010000129.1:0-9071 GCA_033720775.1 Oleiphilaceae bacterium
GCTTTCGAACCAGGCGTCACGATAATGCGCCACAAAGTGAATGGTGTCGTCGACGGCAATCCCGATAATCAGAGGCGCGATGATGAGTGTATCGGTATCGAGCGGGATGCCCGCCAGCCCCATCACGCCAAAGGTGAAGAAGGCGGGCAACAGATTGGGCACCATGGAGATCAAACCGGCCTGTACCGAACCCAGCGCCACAATTAGCAGCAAGGTGATGATCACCAGAGCGAAGGTAAAACTTTTGAGCTGCGCCCAGCTGATGTAGTCGATGAGTTCCATCATCAGTGCCAGCGAACCGGTCACTTCTACCTGCATTTGAGGGTACTGCGTTTTGAAGGGCGCAAAGCTGTCGCGCAGGTCCTGCCGAATCGCATCGAAAAACTGCGTATATTCGTAGGAGCCCTTGTTACGCAACTGAATGCCGATATGCGATTGCGCGTAATCATCGCTCACCAGTTGCCTACGATCATCCGCATTGGCATTGTCAAACAAATACAAGAGCTGGCCCGTGAGCCGGGCATCATCGGGAATAGAATAATAAGCCTCTTGCCCCTGCTGCATGACCTTATGCGTATCTTTCACCACATCAGCCAATGAGAACGTTTTAACCACAAACTCGGGATACTGGGTTTCGAGGCGTTGCTGCAGGTCGTCAATGGCCTTAAGCACATCGGGCTGCTTCAACGCATCAGGCTGGCCAAAGTCGAGCAGAAATTCGAGGTTCTGGCCGCCCATCATGTGGTTGTCGACCAGTTCGTAAGTGACGCGAATTTCGCTGTTTTCTTTGGTCAACTCGGCCAGATTGGTATCGACCTTGACCTGCGTTGCGCCAAAAATAAACAGAAAGAACAGCGCAAAATAGGCAATGGTGACACTTTTAGCCCGGCGCCCGATCCAGGCAGGAATGCGGTCCAGCAGGGTCTGCAGTGTTTTGCTGACACGACTCGCTTGCGCGTTTTGCTTGCGTTGCTTGCGGGTGTAGGGGTGCCAGATATCCAACAACACAGGCAGCAGAAATACCGTAAAAATAAAGGCCGTTGCTACCCCCAAAGCCGAGTTCACGCCAAAGGTTGAAATCTGGGGCAAGTCGCTGATGGTTAGCGCCAACATGCCCGCCATGGTGGTAATCGTGGTAAGAAAAATCGGCATACCGGTTTTGCGGTAGGCTTTGCGCATCGCATCACGATGTTCGAAGCCTTTGTCGCGATAATAAATATAGGCACTCAACACATGTACGCAGTCGGCGACACCGACGGCCAGAATCAACATAAACGAGAGACTGACCATGTTGCTTAGCTCTACATCGAGCCAGCTCAACAAGCCGATAGACCAGAAGGCCGAACAACAGATCACCAGTACCGGCCAGATGACGGCACTGAAGGAGTGAAACAGTAACCACAGCAACAACACCACGGCCACCACCATGAGCCCCATCAAACCCACTGCCTGCTTCATGTTATTCATGGCAAATTCCATCATGGCGGCGTTGCCGGTGTAATAGAACGTAAAGTGCGCGTACTCAGGCTGGCTGGTCACCTGCCGCAGGGCCGTCATAAAGTCGAGATATTCCTCCATCTGCATCTCGGCGTATTCGGTTTGCTGGCTTTGCAAGGCAGTATTGATTTGCAACTCGCCGCCCACTTGCCAGTCATCTTCCGCCAGCAGGTTGTTTTCCTGCTTCCCGGTTTCCGGGTAGAGCGGCACCACGCCAAAATCGGTTTTAAAACGAATGCCGCCGTAACGATCATCCTTAGAGAAATAGGCCAGTTCAAAGGTAGGCTGGGAATGTGCTAACTGCCGTTTGGCATCGCGTGCGGCATCGGTTGCGGGAAAGTCGTCCTGCAATAAACGCTTGGCGATCAGCGTATCGCCCTCGGCCACTTGGTAGCGGGCGTTATACAGACTGTCTACCCGTTCAACACGACCAAGCTGTTCCAACACAAAGGGCTCTGCCTTGGGTTTGAGTCCAAAACGCAGCGCATCGAATTCTTTATGCAGTTGCGTGAGAGTCGCGATGGATTGTTCCGAAAATACGTCGCCATCGTTGGGCGCATAGACGATGTAAAGGCCATCGTCACTGCCGAACACCTGCCGAAAACGATCGAGTGACAGCTTGGCGGGATCTTCATCTTTAAACCAGCTTTCGAGCGACATCTCCATGGTAAAGCGCGCGACCATTCCATAGGTGAGCCAAACCGTGAGTAACACAAACAGCAAAAGTACGGGCCATCGCCAACGCAAGCAGATGCCGGGCGCCTGTTCGAAAAAGGCATTAAAGCGGGTATGAAGGGATTGCACGGTGCGCTCCTGTCCTTGGTCTTATTTTAAGAGCAGCAGTATACGACCAAGTGGTCAGCAGACGAAGCGACGATCGCAAAAGCGTGACGGAATCATCCCGGCGCGAGGGCCGGGATCAAAAACGCGCACTGTGCAGTCTCGATTACGCCTGTTTTAGGAGGTAATCAAAGGCGGCCAGTGATGCCTTGGCACCCTCGCCCATCGCGATGACGATTTGCTTGTAGGGCACCGTAGTGACATCGCCGCATGCAAAAATGCCTGGCGCGCTGGTCTGGCATTTTTCGTCTACCACAACTTCACCGTAGGGCGTGAGTTCCACCAGCCCTTGTAACAACTGACTGTTGGGGACTAGGCCGATCTGCACAAAGATTCCCGCCAATTCAGTACGTTCAAGGGCACCAGTGGCTCGGTCTTCATATTCCAGCGCGACCACTTTGCCGTTATCGGCGATCACTTCTTTGGTCGCGACGTTTTTGAGAATACGAATATTGGCACGCTTTTCTGCCTGCTCCACCAACACCTGATCGGCCTTGAGTGTGGGCATATATTCAAACACCGTCACCGTCTTGACGATACCGGCAAGATCCAGCGCCGCCTCGATGCCGGAATTTCCCCCGCCGATCACGGCCACATCCTTACCTCTAAAGAAAGGCCCGTCACAGTGGGGACAATAGGCGACCCCCTGCCCGATGTTTTCCTTCTCGCCCGGAATGCCCAACTCGCGCCATTTGGCACCGGTCGCGAAGATGATCGTTTTGGTTTCGATGCGCTCGCCCGATGAGAGTACCAGCGTTTTGATATCGCCCTGCTCAAGGTGCTCCACTTTTAAGTGCTCTTTGAGCGTTACCTCATAATCCTTTAGGTGCGCCAGCAAGTTGTTCGACAACTCCGGGCCCGTGGTTTTTGATACCGAGATCAGGTTTTCGATGCCCATGGTGTCTTTGACCTGCCCACCGATGCGATCGGCAATCACGGTTACCTTGAGCCCTTTGCGCGCACTGTAAATGGCTGCGGCAATCCCTGCAGGCCCACCGCCTACCACGGTCACATCCTGCAGCGGCAACGACTCGCTAGGCGTTTGCGCTTTCAGCTCCGGATGACGTTCCATTAACTTTTCGATCAGCTGTGCGGTGTCGATCTTGCCATTGGCAAAGGGCTCGCCATTTAAAAATACCGCCGGCACGCCCTGAATATTGCGCTGCTCGATCAGCTCGGGGTACAACCCGCCATCAATCATTTCAGCTTCAATATGCTCATTGAGCAGTGCGAACTGATTGAGGGCCTGCACAACGTCCGGACAGTTGTGACAACTCAGGCTGACGAACACTTCAAACCTGAGCGGTACCGACAAACCACTTATAAGCCGACTGATGCTGTCGTCCAGTTTGATTTTGGTACCGCTAGCATGCAGCACGGCCAGTACCAGTGAATTGAATTCATGACCACCGGGAATCCCCGAGAAGCTGACGCCGGTTGGCTTGCCACCGCGCAGCAGAGTAAAGCTCAGCGGGCTGCGTAATGCCATGTCACGCTCTTCCAGTCGCAGCATCGGCGATACAGAGCAGAACTGCGCTAAAAACTCACTCAGCTCAGCGCGTTTTTCATGGGCGCCTGTTTGCAGCACGAGCGTAATGTCTTCCTGCATATTGGCGGTGTACCCTTCGAGGGCACTCAGTAATTCTTTCGATAACATGCTTGTCTGCCTGTATAAGATGGAGTTGATATGGTTGGAAAAAATGGGACGGTCGGGCCGCCCCTAAAGCATGGGCAATTAGATTTTGCCGACCAGATCAAGACTCGGTGACAAGGTTTTTTGACCTTCTTCCCAAGCGGCCGGGCAAACCTCGCCATCGTGCGTGGCCACATACTGTGCGGCTTTCACCTTGCGCACCATGTCTTTGGCCGAACGCCCAATCCCCAGATCGTGAATTTCCGCTACTTTGATGATCCCGTCCGGGTCAGCCAAGAAGGTGCCGCGCAGTGCCTGCGCATCTTCTTCGATCATGATGTCGAAACCGCGTGTGATGCGTCCGGTGGGGTCGCCAATCATGGGGAAGCGAATTTTGCCAATGGCTTCGGATGTGTCGTGCCATGCCTTGTGCGAAAAGTGCGTATCGGTGGATACGGAGTACACTTCTACCCCCAAGGCCTGCAGCTCTTCATAGTGCTTGGCCATGTCTTCCAGCTCGGTGGGACACACAAATGTAAAGTCAGCTGGATAGAACAGAAAAATCGACCACTTGCCCTTTACGTCTTCGTGCGTGATGGTTTTAAACTCGCCGTTATGATAAGCCTGTGCTTTGAACTCAGGGATTGGCTGATTAATTTTTGCCATGCTGTTTTTCCTCTTGTTTCGGTGTGAACTTCAAAGTTTGCCGGAGCCGCGCTCCGACACTGGAAACAAGATTAACCTTGAGCGATGATTAGCTAAATTGAATTAAATCGATCCTTATATTCTGTTTTTTGGAATCTTAATCATGCTCTCACTAAAACAGATCACTTATGCCCTGGCCGTTGAGAAAACCCTGCACTTCAAAAAAGCCGCCGATGCCTGCGCTATTTCACAGTCCGCCTTGAGCACTGCGCTCAATGAGCTGGAGAAGCAATTGGGCTTTCAGGTTTTTGAACGCGACAATAAAAAAGTGCTGGTCACCCCACTGGGACAGCAATTTCTGGACAAAGCACGGCAAGTTAAACTCCAGGTAGACGAGCTACACCAGCTCTCGCGAGCTCAACAAGCGCCTCTGTCGTACCCCATGACGCTCGGCGTGATCCCCACGATCGGACCTTATTTGCTGCCCCGCGTGCTACCCGATTTACGCAAGGCGTATCCTGAATTTCGTCTCACTCTCGTGGAAGAAGAAAGCGCCACGCTGGTTGACTTGGTACGTCAGGGTGACATCGATTCGGCCATTATTGCACTGCCCTATGCGCACGACGGCTTGTTGGCTTTCGAGTTTTGGGAGGAGGATTTTTATTGGGTGAGCCATGCTGAAGACCCGGCAGTACAACAAGGAGCCATCGCCAGTGAGGCGATCGACCCCGGTACACTCATGCTGTTAAAGGACGGCCATTGCCTGAAAGATCACGCTCTTGCGGCGTGTAAGCTCAGTCGTTCTGAAATGAGTCGCGCTTTTACCGCCACTAGCCTGATGACCCTCACACAAATGGTGGCAGGCAAGATGGGTTCGACGTTTGTGCCGCACATGGCATTGGCATCACTGGTCGACAATAACGAAGAACTGCGCGCTATCCCCCTAAAAGAGTCGGGGCCGCATCGCACACTGGCCTTTTTAACGCGGCCAAATTACACGGGGCTGGATAGTATTGAGTTGTTGCGAAAGCAGTTCAGGGAATCGCTTTTCGCGTCAGTCGTCTGACGTCTGACGAAAAAAAATCGCCACATCACTCCAAACCAAAATCACTGTCTTTGCCGGCCCGGTCTTCATGTGCTTCGACTTCGTGCAGCACTTTAACCAGCCTGGCGTGTTCCGTGGTCGCCATGCCTGAGCGAAGATAGAGTTTGGTGGCGGTTACCACCTTCATCCATTGCTGCAGACGCTCGTGCTCGCTAAGTAAGGCTTTAGCGATGAAATCTTTATCTTCGCCCGATTCGCGCAATGCTTCTGCGGCCTTGAGAGCGTGACTGAGTTCTTGATCGCTGGCTCTCATATGGCCTCCCTACTGCCCCGACAGGGCTTCGACTTTTTTCTTAAGGTGCAAATAGCGCTTGTACTGGCGATGCTGTGAGGGAATGTGCGCCACATTTGCCAGACACTTTTCACATTTACGTACCAGCTCCGGGTTACCCTTCTGCTCTTTAATCTGCTTGAGCATCACCTGCACCATATTGAGATTAAGTGCCGGGTGCTTGGGCGTCACTTTAAGGGCCTGACTAAAGGTTTCGATGGCACTGTTCAACTCGCCTTTTTCAAAGGCAGTAATGCCTTTTTTGTTGAGTTTGCGCGCCTTGATCCGTTTTTGCAGACTCACAGGCTCATCCAGCAATTCTTCAATGCTGGCCATTAGCTCCGCATTACCCTCATGCTCACCCGCCAGTTCGCTGAGCATTTGTTCGGCTTGCGCTTCGTCACCCATTGCATAAAGGGTTTTGGCAAATTCGATTTTGGTCTGCGGATCGGCCTGCTCGGTATCCATCATTTTTTCGGCTTTAGACAATGCTTTCTTGGCATTGGCATCATCACCCTGCCCCTGATGCACACGACTTTCGATGAGCGCCGCGTTGGTTTTCACACGGGTGTCGTCTTTAAATTTTTTGCTCACACGCTCCATGGCGTGCACCGCCTCTTTCGCGCGCTTTTTGCCTACTTCGGTGGTGTCGCCATCGGAAAGGTCTGATAAACAGCGCCCCAGATTCAGGTAATTATCCGGGGATTCATGTACTGAATTGTGCCCCAGTTTCACAGTGGCTTTATAGGCATTGGCCGCACCTTCCACATCCTTATTTTGGGTGCACACTTCGGCGAGTTTTTTCTGACGCATAATGGCATGCGGCGAGACTTCCACGGCGGCCTCAAGGGTTTTTTGCGCTTTTTGCGCGTCGCCTTTTTTGAGAAAGGCTTCGGCCAGTGCGTCATAAGCTTCTATTAGATTGCCATTGTCACGAATCAAGCCGTTGAGATCAGCAATGGCCTGATCATATTCACCCAAAGCCGTTCTCACCTTGCCCATGCCGAGTCGTGCCCAGCCTATATCACGCTTGGTGAGCACCTCTTCGTAGATTTTCTTGGCCTTGTCATGCTCACCCAATCGGTAGTACAAGCTGGCCATGGTGCGCAGGCACCACATGACGTACTTGGTATCTGACAAAAGCTCCTGGTCCAACAGTTCAATCGCATACTCAAGCTTTTCATCATCAATGGCGCGGTTAATCGGCTTGAGTGCCTCGCGCATTTCAACCAGATGGTCCAGTCGTTTTTGCAATACAGCCCGAGTAATGGGCTTGGTGATGTAGTTGTCAGGCAAATATTCTAATGCGCCCAATACCATGTCTTTGGCCGTTTCGGCAGTGACCATTACAAAAAGCGAGGTATGTTTGAGTACTTTGTTGTAGCGCAACTCTTCTAACACCTGTTGGCCCGATTTGCCGGCACCGAGGTTATAGTCACAAATGACGATGTCGAATTCCTCACGCTCGCAACGTGCAACCGCATCTTCGCCGTTGCCTGCCACCTCGATTCGCTCCACACCGAAAGTGCGTATCATCTGTCGCATCGACATGCGAAAATTTTCGAAATCGTCGACCACCAGAATCTTTAGTTTGCGGTAAAATTTAGCCAGCATCACCTGGCGTTGCATTTCACTCATATTTGCCTATAGCCACTTTACTTCGTTTAAAAACAGTGTAGCTTGTCTCGCGCTGTTTTGCGGGGATAATTACGTGCGCGCTTTACAGTGCGATCCAACCTTAAATCAACGATAGTCATACTATGAGTTTACCCCTGTTTCTCGACATCGAAATCACCTATTCCGAACGTAATCTCTATCCACATGCAATATCGTGGTCACTCCCTGATGGCCAACTAAAGTATGTGCTGATTTCTCCTGATGAAAGCTGGGATCCATGGCAAAACCAGCCAGAGGGAATCGATTTGCAGCACCTGTTTGAACAAGGCTTTTCTGGCAATGACGTGATCAAAGAAATGCAGCAGGACTTGTCGGGCCAAACCGTATTTGTGGATGGGCTCGATGAAGATTTGAGCGCGCTGGAGCACCTCTTTGACACATTTGGCGAAGAGCCCGGCTTTGAAATAGCAACGATTTCCGAGTTATTTCATCACTACTCCCTCGACGAACTGGAAGACCTGCGACGCGAGCAGGCAATCGGAGCAGGACTCGCGATGGATACAGCACAGGATGGCGTGTTAAGCCTGCTTTTACTTGCGCGTCAACTAGGGGAAATCGATTAAAATTCAAAACTTTGTGACCTCCATCTGAGCAATGTTGAACAGTTCAGGGCAAGATCGCGCATTCATTTCAAATTGGTGCAAGGAATTCCAATCAATGTACGGGTGTAAACGGCTTTTATTGTCATGGTTGATACTATTCGTTAGCCCGCTGGTCGTCGCACAACAGTCACAGGTCTCAGACCTGATCAATACCGACACCAAGTCCGGAAAAACCTATGCCTCATTTGGATTAGCCTTTAATGAGTTTCGTTCGGTTGAACTCGTCCTTGTTGATACGGAAACAGGCAACTTTGTAGATGCCCGTTTTCCCGAAACGGCACAGACCTATGGCTTGTTTGGTACGCTCGGCACGTATATTTCACAGTATGTGAAAACCGAATTGCGATTTGGTACAGGCATCAAGGATGACACCATAGAGCGAGCGCTCGACGTCAATATCCATTACTGGTTTGCGTGGTATATGGGCGGCACCTATCCAATCACTGATTATATGAATGGCTATGGTCTCTATGGGGTATCGCTCTATGATGCCGACGTAACACGGCGTGAAGTCCGCTGGACGGTCAACCGTGGCGGCGCTTCAGTTCCCGAGACATTTACCGCCATCCCCAGCCGCACGCAAATGGAAGAAGACCTGTTCGGTACCAAGTTCAGTACTTCGTGGCTGTTGGGCCTCGACTTTAAACTGGCGCCCCAGTGGTATCTGGCGACCGAGTACGGCCGGCTGCTGCGCGACACCGACAGTAATATCAAGGTATATCAGGGCAACCTACATCTGCGTTACGAATTCTGATACCTGATTACTCTCTATCAAATACTCTCTACCGATGCTACCGATGA
>JAWWBW010000130.1:0-9053 GCA_033720775.1 Oleiphilaceae bacterium
AAGACATTTTGGGTGTGCAGGTTGGCCCCGCGTCCTAGCCATTGAGGAACTTGAACAATGAAGCCATTTAATCCGATTCGCCTCTTGTTGCTCAGTCTACTGTTATTGCTTTGGCTCAATGCTGCCCATGCCAATGCGGCAAGCGAATGCGCCCCATGGCAGAAAGTAACCGTGAATCAGCTGCACAGCAACAAGCAACTGGACTTGTGCCAGCTGATGGCACAGCGACCGGTGTTGATCGTTAACACCGCCAGTCATTGCGGTTTTACCGGTCAGTTCAAGGGGCTCGAAGCGCTATATCAACGCTACAAAGATCGCGGTTTGTTAGTCGTCGGTGTGCCATCGAACAGCTTTTACCAAGAAGCGAAGGATGCCGCGACCACCGCCGAAGTGTGCTACAAAAATTATGGCGTCAGCTTTGTGATGACCGAGTCCTTGTCCGTCAAGGGCGACGACAGTCATCCGCTGTTTCGCCATCTGGCCGCCCAGACCACGGCGCCCAATTGGAATTTCAACAAGTACCTGGTGGCGCCAAATGGCGAGGTGCTTGCGCATTTCCCAAGCCGGATTGATCCGAGCGATCCCGAATTTGTCCGAGCCATCGAGACCCTACTGTAAAGAATCCAAACGCCGGTTTGGCGCGTATTCGTGAAGAGCTTATAGAGACAACGGAGAAACCCATGCCCACCAGCGATGCCATGATTCAAATCAGCAACCTGCGGCTGCGCACGTTCATCGGTTTTAATGATGAAGAACAGAAGAAACAGCAGGACATTATCATCAATGCCGACATTCACTATCCTGCCAGCAAACTTTGTCTTGACGATCAGGTGGATGCGGCACTTAATTACAAAACCATCACCAAGCAGATCATCGAGCATGTCGAGAACGGGCGTTTTCTCTTGCTTGAAAAACTGGTGAGCGATGTGCTTGCCCTGTGCAGTGAACACGAGTGGGTGAGTTTTGCCCGAGTGCGTATCGACAAACCCCACGCACTCCGCTTCGCCGATTCGGTCTCGCTGACACTGGAATACGTTAAACAACCAACGACTTTGGCTGCTGCCGTTTAAGCGCCTGACGCAACAGGAGTAAGTTACCATGACCCACTTGCAAGCCCTGGCAGCACTCGATGCCACCCCTATCTCTGAAGAAGCCCTGCGTGTACGTGAAGTACTCATCGAGAAAGGCCTCGAAACCCCCGTCGTCAACACCCCACTGAACAATCAGCAAAAATACGAGCGCATTAAGGGGCTGATGAACGAAGTGATGCAAACCCTTGGTCTTGATCTGAAGGACGACAGCCTCTGCGAAACCCCGCACCGCATTGCCAAAATGTACGTGCAGGAAGTGTTCTCCGGGCTGGATTATGCCAACTTCCCCAAGATTTCAGTGATCGACAACAAAATGGGCGTGGATGAAATGGTGAAGGTGAATAACATCAGCCTGACCAGCACCTGCGAGCATCACTTTGTGACGATCGATGGCATCGCGAGCGTCGCGTACATTCCCGAAAACAAGATCATCGGACTATCGAAGATCAACCGCATTGTGCGCTTTTTCGCGCAACGCCCCCAGGTGCAGGAACGCCTGACGCAGCAGATTTTGCTGGCGCTGCAAACCCTGCTCGAAACCGAAAACGTGGCTGTGTCGATTCAAGCGACCCATTACTGTGTTAAGTCGCGGGGCATCATGGACGCCAACTCCGAGACCTCCACCACCGCACTGGGTGGATCATTCAAAACCAATGCGCAAACACGCGCGGAATTCTTGAATAACGGAGGCCGCCATTGAATGCGCCGGTACTGATCACGGGCGTCGGCAAGCGCGTTGGTCTGGCGCTGGCCGAGCATTTTCTGGCTCAGGATGTACCCGTGATTGGCACCTTTCGCACCGAACGCGACGAACTCGACCGGCTTCGCGAACGCGGTGCCCAGCTGATCGCCTGTGACTTTTATCATCAGGCCGAGGTAGACGCGATAATCGCGACACTCAGTAATGATGTGGCGAGTCTCAGAGCCATCATCCACAATGCCTCTGACTGGCTACCCGAAAGCAGCGGCCTGCCCCCGGCCCAGTTGATGGATCGCATGATGCGCGTGCATGTGAGCATTCCCTATCAAATGAATCTGGCTTTGGCACCGGCGCTCAGGCAATTTTCGGAGCGCAGCGCGACGCTGGCAGACATTATTCACATCAGTGACTACGTGGCCGACAAGGGCAGCAAAAAGCATATTGCCTATGCGGCAAGCAAAGCAGCACTCAATAACATGACGCTTTCTTTCGCGGCGCAGCTCGCCCCTCACATCAAGGTGAATGCCATCGCGCCCGCTCTGCTCAAGTTCAATGAGGGCGATGACGCGAGCTATCAGAAAAAGGCGGTCGCCAAAGCCTTGCTTCCTTGGGAAGGCGGTTTTGACGAACTCGTGCGAAGCGTCGACTACCTCATGGCAAGCCGCTATATCACCGGGCGCATACAGCCCCTTGACGGCGGACGCCACCTGAAGTAAATGTCTAGCCTCACACTGCCCCAAGGCCCATTCGAAGAGCTGAGACTGATACTGGGCGACCAGCTCAATGCTCAGCATTCGTGGTATAAACAAAAACATACCAACGTGCTGTATGTAATTGCCGAATTGCATCAAGAGGCACAGTACGTAAAACATCACGTGCAAAAGCTCTGTGCGTTTTTTATCGCGATGGAACACTTCGCCAAGGCCCTGAAGCATGCCGGGCACAAGGTCTTGCATCTGACCCTCGACGACAGCACACAGTTTGACGACCTGCCTCACCTGCTTAGCCATCTGTGCCAACAGCTTGAAGTAAAACGCTTTGCCTACCAGCGCCCCGATGAGTATCGCTTGCTGGCACAATTGCAGGATCTGGAGCTCGATGGGGTCGTTTCACACGAAGTCGACACGGAGCACTTTCTGCTACCGTTTGATGAACTCGATACGTATTTCAAACCCGGCCAGCACAATCGTATGGAAAGCTTCTATCGCAAGATGCGCCAGCGCTTTGGCTGGCTGATGCATGGCGACAAGCCTCTGGGCGGCAAGTGGAATTACGATGCGGCCAACCGCAACAAACTGAAAGCCCACGATCTCGAAGTCATCCCGGAACCCCTCTGCTTTGGACATGCCACAGCGGCCTGCTTTGCCCGCATTCAACACCACAATATTCCCCACTTTGGCCAGCTTGATGAGGCTTTGCGCTGGCCCTGCACCCGCAGTGAAGCCCTGGCGCTACTCGATTATTTTTGCGCGCACGGCCTGCCACACTTTGGCACCTTTCAGGACGCCATGACCGGACGCAGCCCGCACAGCTGGAGCCTCTACCATTCACGCCTTTCGTTTGCCCTTAACGCCAAAATGATTTCACCACGGCAGGTGATCGAGCGGGCAATCGATGCTTTTGAGCAACACGACGACATGGACATTGCGCAAATCGAAGGATTTGTCCGCCAAATCTTGGGCTGGCGCGAATACGTACGGGGCGTGTATTGGGTGAACATGCCGCAGTACAGCACTCAGAATCATTACCATGCCCGGCGCGACCTGCCGGAATTTTTCTGGACCGGCAACACCAACATGCGCTGCCTGCAACAAGCCATTACGCAATCGCTCGAGACCGCTTACGCCCATCACATACAACGCCTGATGGTCACCGGAAACTTCTGTTTGCTGGCGGGAATCAACCCGGAGCAGGTCGACGCCTGGTATCTGGGCATCTACGTGGATGCCATTGAATGGGTGGAACTGCCAAATACACGCGGCATGAGCCTGTTTGCCGACGGCGGCTGGATTGCCACCAAGCCCTACTCTGCCAGTGGCAACTACATCAACAAAATGAGCGATTACTGCAGCGACTGCGACTATCAGGTAAAAGAAGCGGTCGGCGACCAGGCCTGCCCTCTCAACAGCTTATATTGGAATTTTATGCATCAACACCGCGACAGCCTGAGCAACAACCCGCGCATCGGTATGCTCTATGGCAATTGGGACAAACGCAGCGAGAGTGATCGCGATGCCATTCTGCAACGCGCCCAATGGTGTCTGAAGAATCTTGAGACCCTCTAGCGCTCCTCCTTCGCACGCCAGATACAGGCAGCACCTTTGGTTGATACCCACCCGGTAGTATTTACGTCCGGCTCTGTAGATTCTGCAGGGTGAGCACAGTTAAACACCCCAGAATAGAGCATTTACCACTATATATCAGACACTTAGCGTGTTGGCACAGCATTCGCTCTCTCTGCTTTATCGCAATAAAAAGGAGAGCGAATAATGAATATAAACCTCAACATTGAGGCCTTTGATAAATTCTGGAAACTGATTAATGAAAAACTGGATGGCTGGCTAGAGATGGCCATTCAGCATATCCCCAACTTTATTGTCGCGATTCTGGTGGTATGCCTGTTCGCCATCATCGCCAAAATCGCAACCAGCATTCTGCGTAAGGTATTTCGCCGTTCCATGGAATCGCAGCAGATTGCTGATCTGATCGTAGCGATTCTGCGCGTGCTGATTTTGGCGGTCGGTGCCTTTGTCGCACTCGAGCTGCTTGGACTGAAAGGTACGGTCACGTCACTACTCGCCGGTGCCGGTATTATTGGTCTGGCATTAGGTTTTGCCTTTCAGGATATGACCGAAAACCTGATCGCCGGTATTGCCATGGGTATTCGCAAGCCCTTTAAACTGGGCGACATTATTTCGGCCGACAATGTGTTCGGCACCGTCATGGCGATTAATCTGCGCAATACCCTGATTGAAACCTTTGGGGGGCAGATGGAAGTCGTTCCCAACAAAGTGTTGTTTCGTAATGTGCTCACCAATTACTCACGCTACCAGAAGCGCAAAGTAGAGATTCCGGTAGGCATCTCCTATGCCGACGACCCCGAAAAAGCACGTAAGGTAATTGTGGAAGCCATTAACCAATGCGACTTTGTGCGCAAACCCGAAGAAACCAATGTGTATGCCGAAGGCTTTGGTGATTCTTCGATCAATTTACTGGTGTGGTTCTGGATCGATTACCCAGGCGACACCGGCTACATGGAGGCCCGCCACCAGGGCCTGGTTAAAATCAAACAGGCCCTGGATGAAGCGAATATTCTGATTCCCTTCCCCATTCGCACGCTGGAGTTTGACGCCAAAGGCGGTACCACACTTGAGGAGATCGTCGACGCGAGCATTTCGAACATGGCGGATTACCGCTCGCAATCCAGCTAACTGAAATTCCAGGTTGCGTGCAGCTTTGAAAATGACACGATGTGATCAAGAAAAGCACGCAGCTTGGTCGAGCACAGGCGGTTGCCCGGAAAGACCAGATTAATAGGGATATCGATGGCCAGTTCGGGCAACACTTCCACCAGCTCTTTTTTAGCAATGGACTGGGCGACATAAACGTAAGGCAGGCGGGTAATGCCCATGCCGTCTTTGGCCGACTGTCGCGCCACCGACATATCATTGGTCGACATCTTAATATTCACCAGATCGAGCGTGGCATCAGGCTCCGGGTTGAGCCAGGGCGCCACCTGCATCTCGACCGCATCATGCCCTTTTACCTGCTCCAGATTGCGTGGTGCCCCCATTCGCTGAACATAGCGTGGACTCGCGCAATAAATGATGCGGACCGTCCCCAGACCACGGCGTATCAGATTGGAATCCTGCAGCTCCCCGGGCAAAATGGCGCAGTCTATATTCTGTTCCACCAGATCCAGTTTTTGGGCACTGATAATGTGCTGAATACGTACCTTGGGATATTTCTGCATAAAACTCGACATGAGGTACGACATAAAGGGGTCTTCGTAAGCATAGGGCGTGGTGATCGTCAGTCGCCCGGTCGGTTCAGCCTGCAGGCTTTCGACAGCGCGCTCGGCGGCCTCGGCCTCTTGCAACATGCGCTGGCAATGTTCGAAATAGACTCGGCCTATTTCTGTCAGTTCCTGGCTGCGGGTGGTACGATGCAGCAGCTGCACACTGAGTCGGGTTTCGAGATCCGCAATACGGCGACTAACCGTCGACACAGGCATGCCACTCTTACGTGCCGCACTCGAAAAACTGCCGCACTCGGCGACCCAAACGAAGATCGCCATCTCATCCAATGAAAATTTCATTTTCCCACCACATAGAAACTGATTTTATATTTGACCAATTGTAAAGATAGTCGATGGTCGTTAATGTGTGCCCCGTTTCGTTGTCGCGTCGCAAATGGAGTGTGTTCGACGTGTTGTCGCCGAATTCAGATCCAAATCGTCATGTTGTATGAAAGAGGGAAACCATGTTGACGGACAGCAAGTATTTTGTGCCGAGTTTTCATTTTGATTTAAATCAGCCGTGCTACTGCGGCTCACAGCAAGCCTTTGGCACCTGTTGCGCCGAGCCATCGAGCCAGCCCAAGTTTATTTATGTGGTTCCTGACTTTCTCTCTTCCACCGACTGCAAACGTTTTATCCGTTTTGCCGAAAAACAAAAGAAACACTCTTTAACGGTGGTCGCCAACCAAAACGTCGGCGACAAAACCGTTAAACGCCATGCGTCACGTGTGAGCGAACAAATCGATATGGGCAAGAAGCGTCCTCTAGCCATTGAATGGATGCAGCGCGCCTGCCTCGAACACGTCAAACCCAATTTTCGCGCAATACCTGAGTGGTTTGAAACGCCACAATTGCTGCACTACGGCCCCGGCGGCAAGTACGACATGCATTCCGATTCTGACCATTTTTGTGTCAGCTCGCGTCGCTTCCACCGCTTTATCGATCGCGATTTCAGTTTGCTGATTTACTTGAACGACGACTACGAAGGCGGCGAGTTGAAATTCAATGGCCTCAATTATCGCTATACGCCCAAAGCCGGTGATCTGGTGATGTTCCCGGCCGGCCACATTTTCTCGCATCAGGCCGAACCCGTTACTCGCGGCAAAAAATACGCACTTGTAAGTTGGGGGGCTTTTCGCGGCACACCCCGCGTAGCGCGACCCTCTTCTTGTCACCCAATAAAAGTGTAAGCGCATCCAGACGCACGCGGAGCAAGGGCATGCACCGCGTAGCACACCTCCGTTTTCCACTCCTGGCAGCAGACGATGGCTGGCAAGCTGTTACGCTCGCCAGCTTTGAGCCAAACTGGCCCTCTGATGATTGCCTTTGCGGTAGTCGTTGACTCAGCATTCCCAATTACAATCCATCATAAATTGTAACGATTTTATTACGATCCGAGCTGTCTCCACCTGCGTATAGCCAGAGACTTTTACGCTACCCTACAGGAGCTTCGGGCGATGGTATTCAAATCTCTTACTGCAAAACTGGCTTTGTACGTAGGCATCACGATTGCCACCTTATTGCTATTCGCTAGCGTCTATATAGCCAGCGTCGTTGGTGAGGATTATGTCGCCATGCAAAAAGAAAAAATGCGTCTGGCCGTCGCATCGTCACAGCAATCGATACGCTCCTATCTGGATGAACTTGAAAATACGGCACGCAATCTCTCGAAGGTTTTTGGCGACACCTACCCTGGCACCTTCTCACTCAGTGAACAAAACCAGATTCAGGTGAAGTCGCACCGTGTACCGCAGCTCCTTTCGGGCGGAGAGGATGTGAGCGAGAGCTTTGAACAAGTGGATGCATTTGCGAAAGCCACGGGGGGGAATGCGACTTTATTTGTGCGACGCGGCGAGGACTTTGTGCGCGTCACCACATCGGTGCAGAAAGAAGATGGCTCACGGGCCGTTGGCACCTTGCTCGACCGAGCATCACCTGCCTACGCCAACAATATAAAAGGCGAGCCCTTCACAGGTATTGTTGAGCTATTTGGTCGCGCGTTTATCACCGACTACACACCCATAAAAAATAGTCGTGGAGAAGTCATTGGCATTCGCTATATCGGTATCGACTTTTCAAGCTCGCTCGCCAACCTCAAAGAGGCGCTTGCTGCAACCAAAATTGGCAAACAGGGCCACATGTTTGTCATCAGCGCCCGCAATGACGATAGCCGTGGCACGTTACTGCTTCACCCAACTCAAAAAGGAGAGCGCATCGACACCAACACACTTGCGCAATTCTCAAAGAACGAATCCGGCTTTATTCAACTCGCTTCTCAAAGTGATGGCACAGCACATGTAGCAGCATACCAATACGAACCGCGATTAGAATGGCTGGTCGGTGCCAGCATGCCCGAAGCGGAACTGTTAGCCGCCACCAGTCGTCTTTACACCCTACTCACCGTCACAACTTTGCTGCTGATCGCGATTGTTGTCGCCGTGGTGATCTGGGTGTTGCGTGTCACTCTGGGTAAGCCCATGGATGATATTGTTGATCACATGGCAAGTATTGCCTCGGGCGACTACACACGAACAATCAACAGCGACCGCAGTGATGAAGTAGGCAAAGTGCAGCGAGCATTGGTGATGATGCAGGCGGGGGGCACGCAGCTGATAAAACAAGTCACAGACGCGACCTTGGTGTTGGCCTCCGCCGCGACACAGCTATCTGCATCCAGTACACAAGTCGCCGAGGGCTCATCGGAGCAGACTGAAGCCGCAAATTCCATGGCGTCAACAGTCGAAGAGCTTAACGCCAGTATCGAAAGCCTGTCGCAGAACGCCCAACAGGCTCAGGCGCTATCACAAAGCGCCAACGACACCTCGCAATCCAGTGCCACCATCATTAGTTCAGCGAGCCAATCCATGCAAGCGGTCTCACACACAGTGAGAGAGGTCTCCAAAGATATCACGGCGCTGGGTAAGCTCTCGGAACAGATCTCGTCGATCATTCAGGTCATCCAGGATATTGCAGATCAAACCAACCTGCTGGCGCTTAATGCGGCCATCGAAGCTGCCAGAGCCGGCGAACAGGGCCGCGGTTTTGCGGTGGTTGCCGATGAAGTGAGAGGCCTTGCCGCTCGCACATCCAGCTCAGCTCAGGAAATCACGGCAACCATTGATCAAATACAGGAAGGAACCAATAAAGTTGTTCACGCCATGGCAGAGGGTGTGGAACAGGTAGAACAGGGTGCGACGCTTGCAGAACAGGCAGGCAGTGCCATCAAGGAGATTCAAGAAGGCTC
>JAWWBW010000131.1:0-9026 GCA_033720775.1 Oleiphilaceae bacterium
CCAACTGCGCAGAGATCTGGGCAACACTCATACTACTGGAGCGTAGCAGACGATTTGCCAAATCCTGCCGTAAGTTGTCTTTTATCTGCTGATAACTAATACCCTCCGCAGCCAACTTACGGCGCATGGTCTGTTCACTTATACCCAGCAGCTCCGCCATTTGCCGACTGGCTGGCAATTGCAGACGATCGCCGGGCCCAAACGTCTTAGGCGCAAGCAGCTGTTGAATCCGCGCCGACAAACTCGTGTCTTCGCCAGGAATGGTCAACAGGTCTACCGGAGCCCTTCGCAGGAACACTTTCAGTTCACGCGGCGACTTGACCAGAGGTTCACTCAGATACTTGCGATGGAACACCAGACGATTCACCTTACTGCGCAAGTAGGTAGGGCAACGAAACAGCAACTCGAACTCGTCGGGGTCAAGTGGCGTGTAGTTAATGTATGCACCCACCAGCTTGATCGGTTTACCAATAAACCAACTGGCAAAGCGGTGCCAAACCACGTGCCAGTATTCAATATAAAAGTGCTCCATATCGAGCTCAGGGCGGCGAAAGCGGGTGGTGAAGTAGACGTGTTCATCCTCGGTCTCAAGCGTGAGCTGAACCTCATCAGTAATCTGGTTGTAGAAGCGTATGCCGCGCTGCAATAACTCTTCGAGATTGGCACTGGTACTCACCCATTCAGCCATGAGGGCGAAGGTACCTACTTTGACAGGATGCTCCGTAAAGCCCATAAACTCATCATTGAGTGCCCGCGCAATACCTGCATACAAGCGCGCCACCAGATCAACATGAAAACGGGCATGAGGGTTACGCAACTGATGCTCGGGAATACGCGCCTCGCGCAACAGCGCTTTGCAATCAAGCCCTTTGGCCCGCGCGCCCCCTAAGGCGGTAAGAATGTAGTGTCGACCGATGGTAGCCATAACGTGTCCATCTCATTAGGGGCCGGATGCCCCTGTCGCTACAAGGTATCGTCGTCAGAAATAGGCGACGCAGAATCAGACAGGCGAGCACGCAACTGCTCACGCGACAGCAACTTGCCCTGCACCGCTTCGGGCAAATCGGTAAAACAAATCAGGTTCTTCTCTACCAGCAAATTAATCAGATCCTCGGTGACACGGGCCAACTCGGCATCTGTTTGCTGCAAGGCCTGATGCACGTGTTCCGAATCGGTGGCGCCGCTTAAAAAAGCCCGCACTTCCGGATGCTCAGCGCCCAGATATTCCTGCCCCGATGTCTGCTCTGTGTTAAATAAAGCATGTATGCGACCATCGGCTCCTCTTTGCACAAAAGGCATGGCTAACGCTCCGCGTAGATTGAGAGCTGGAGATGACCGTGTACCTCCAGACTATCGAGAAGTTTATTCTGCAGCGCGAGCAGCGTGTATTTGGTGAGATAAAGCTGCCGCCTTGCCTGCAGGGATTCACTGCGAGCTCGCAGCACTTCATTTTCAGCGTCGAGCAAATCAATCAATCGCCGCTGCCCTATTTCAAACTGTTTTTCGTAGGCGGAGCGTGTTTGCTCAGCCGCTTCAACAAAATTCTGAAGATGATTATAGCGTCGCCCCTGCTCCTGATAGCTCGACCAGGCGCGCTCCGCATCCATGATCACCGCGCGCCGAATGACTTCTACCTGCTGTTGCTGATAGTGATGCTGTAGCCGTGTTCGACGCTGACGGGCTTTATCTGCACCGCCCTGATAGAGGTCATAATGTACTCGCAACATGGCATAGGCATCGCGATTCAAGCCTTTCACACCATCCACATTATCTTGCCAGTTCGCGCCGGATTCCAAAAACAGCTTAGGGTATTGGTGGTGCTTTGCCGCCTTCCAGGCATCCTGAGCCGCCTCATTTCTGGCGCGCTCACCAATGAGGCGTGGATTTTCGGCCAGCACACTGGTTTTGAACTGTTCCAGACTATCGGGCAGTTTTACCAGCCCATCCTGCCATAGCAGGGTATGCGGAATAGTCGCTCCGGTTATCTCCCGGTAACTTGCCTGGGCATGACTCAGTTGCTCTTTTGCGGTGGAAAGATTGGCTTGAGACAACGCCAGACGGGCTGCCACCTGACTCAGTTTGGCGCGATCATCCCGACCGGATCGCGTTCTCGCATCGACATCATTGGCAATTTTCTGATGGCGCTGTAAATGTGCAAAATGCAGCTCCACCACTTGTGCCGCGGTGGCCAGTTCCAAATGACGCGCCACGGCATCCAGCGCCGTTCGCGTCAGCTCGTCTTCCAAATCAGCCTGTGCAGCCTCTTTTTGTGACAATGAACTTTGGCGCTGCCAATGGGTTTGATAACCGTCGAATAGCATTTGGCGGAGCGTGATACCCGATTCACGGCGCTCCAGCTCTTCAGAAGCACCACCGCCCGAAGCTCGAGTCGAGGCGTTGTTGCTGTCTTCTCGGCCAATCCCCGCCGTCAGACGTATTTGCGGCAAAAACTCTGCCTCAACCACCTCCAGATCGGCACTGGCCTGTGCTACCTGCGCAAGCTGGGCGCGTACAGCAGGGTGCTGGGAAAGGCTGAGCGTCACTGATTCGGCAATGCTACGGCTGGTCGCATGAAGTTCAACACCATACAACAGCAGCAGTATGATGCAGAAAAATCGGCACATGCAGAAACCTCTAAAACGTTATTGTTATGTCGCGAGTTGAATGGCACCGTCAGCGATGCCGTTAATCAGGGCAGCATCATAGCCGACTCCGAGATAAAAAGTCACACAGGAGAAGCGCCGCCCCTCAGGGTTCGCTTAAAGCGTACTCACGCGCTCGCAACAAGGGCTTGAGTATGTAATCGAGCACACGCTTTTTGCCCGTCAATATATCCACTTGCGCAACCATGCCCGGAATAATCGGCAGGGGCTCGTGCTCGTCGCCAAGATAGTTTTTCGCCGTTTTCACTCGTACCAGATAAAAACTTTCGCCACTCTCGGTGATGATTGAATCTGCGCTGATATGCGCCACCTCGGCCTCCAGCGCCCCATAACGCGCAAAATCATAGGCTGTGATTTTGACGCGCGCCGCCTGTTGCGGGTAGATACGCGCAATATCCGCCGGTCGCACTCGGGTCTCAATTAACAGCGAGTCCTCAAGAGGTACGATGCTTAACAGGTCCATACCCGGTTGCACGACGCCGCCAATGGTGTTCACCATCAACTGTTTTACCGTGCCTTTCACCGGCGCTCTTACCAGCGTCCGGTCTACGCGATCTTCGAGCGCACCGCGGCTCTGTGACAATCGAGGCAGCTCGGCCAGTATGGTATTTAACTCAGACTGGGCCTCTTGTCTGAAATCGAGCCGTTGTTGTTCTCTTTTGCGCTGCAACTCAGTAATTTCCGCTTCTACCTGCGGAATCTCAAAGCCTTTACGTGCGACCTCACCTCGGTGCTGCAACAGGTCTTTTTCGGCCCGTATCAGCTCCACCTCCGAAACAACCCCCTGCGCCAGGAGAGGCCGCAGTATGTCGACCTCCTTTTGACTCAGTTTCAGCGCATCTTTCGCCTGCTGCCACTGCGCCTGCAATTGGGACAATCTTTGCTGACGCTGCAGTATTTGCTGCTCAATCACGGCGTCGGCATTGCTCAGACTCGCCATGCGCTGGGTAAATAGCGCCCGCTCTTGCGCGACAAGGTCGGGAATCTGCTCTTCAAGCACCACCTCAAAAGCGGGCTCTGTCAGGGCTTGAATCTCGGCGCGCAAACGCGCCGCACGGGCTTGTAGTTCAAGCACTTTCAGTTGCTTCTCCTGAAAAGTGGAGGCGAACAGGGTGTCATCAATTTTGATCAGTGGCTGCCCCACATCCACCAGGCTACCTTCTGCTACCAGGATTTCGGCGACAATCCCGCCTTCCAGATTCTGCACAACCTGCAACTGGCGGGAAGGAATCACCCTGCCCTCGCCACGTGCCAACTCATCAACCGTCGCAAACGACGCCCAGGCCAGCGCCAGCACCACTAGCGCACTCAGTAGCCAAACGAATAACCTTGAGCCACCCAATCCATCATCAGACTGCAATGCCTGCGTCACCAGGCTCACTCGTTCTGCAGGCATCAGGCCTTGCCTCCCGACTGCCCGTGGGCCGTTTTAATAAGGCCTTTTTTCAATGCATCCAATACTTTGTCCTTGGGACCGTCGGCGATCACCCGCCCTTGATCAAGCACGACCACCCTTTCCACCAATGCCAGCAATGTGGCGCGATGGGTGCTCAACAATAAGGTACGGCCCTCACTAACCTGCTTGATGGATGCAATCACTTCTTGCTCGGTCTGGTTATCCATGGCACTGGTCAACTCATCAAATAGCAGCATTGATGGCTGCGCCAATAAGGCGCGCGCGATCGCAACGCCCTGTTTTTGACCACCAGACAAGCCCCAGCCGTCCTCACCAATCGGCATATCCAGGCCCAGTGCGTGCGCCTGCACCAAATCGGATAAGCCCGCCTGCGCCAACACCTGTAACAATTCCTGATCTGTTGCCTGTGGCGATTTGAGACGCAAATTATCGCGCATGGTGCCTTTGATGAGTCGCACATCCTGCGGCACATATGCGATTGCCTGACGCACATCGACCGGATCAAGGTGCCTCACATCAATGCCATCAATACGAATTTGCCCTGCATCCGCCTCCGCGAAACCCATCAACAATCTGAAAAGGCTGCTTTTGCCTGAACCGATGCGTCCAATAAAAGCGACATGCTCACCCGGTTTAATGCGTAAATTGATATCGCGGAGTACGGGCTTTCCGGGCTCATAAGCAAAGTGCATCCCCTCAATGGCGATTTCGCCCTGCCACTGCTCGCGGTGAATACCCCGGCGCACATTACCATTTTCTTGAGGCAAGGCCCCCAATTGGTCGAGAGAAGCCAAGGCCTGGCGCGCTTGCCACAGTTGCACACTGACATGTGCCACCTGCAACATGGGCGCCAAGGCACGACTGACCAATAATACGCAAGCAATCAGCGCTCCCAGACTCAGCGCATGATCCTGAAACAGATACACACCTACCACCAGACTCGCGACCACCGCCAGCTGAATGAAACACTGTGCCACGCTGGCCATGCGTTCGCTAAGGCGTCGACTTTGCTCGTTGAGTGGCGCAAGCCTCGCAACACATTGTTCCCATAAACCTTGCGCCCGCCCCTCCGCATTGTGTGCTTTGAGCGTTTCTATGCTAGCCAGAGTTTCGACCAACAAGCTTTGCTTATGGGCCTGCTCTGACTGAGCCTGAACACTGATCCGTCGCAAGCTGGAATGGGTCGCAAAGCCATAAAGTATCAAGCAGGCGCCAACGACGATGGGCACCCACACCATCGCGCCACCAAGCATGTAAATCAAAACCAGAAACAGCAGCGCGAAAGGAAGGTCAACCAAAGTAATAAAACTCTGCGCACTAAACAGGTGTCGCAGTTGCTCAAACTCACGAAACTGATTCGACAGGGACCCAACCGAAGGTGGCAGGTGCTGCAGTTTTACCGACAAAATGTGCTGCAAGATTTGCGCAGACAAGACCAGTTCGAGACGCAAGCCCAGGCGATTAACAAAACTCTGGCGCACCAGCTTAAGCAGCAGATCAAAAACCAGTATCAATACAACGCCCGACGCCAACACCCATAAGGTTTCGATTGCCTGATTTGGCACTACCCGGTCGTATATATTCATGGTGAACAAAGGTATCACCAAGGCGAACACGTTAACGAGCAGCGATGCCAGCATTAAATCACGCATCATACCTGTGTGCTTGCGCAGCAATGTTTTTATGCGCGATGAAAAAAAACGCGTGCGAGGTTCATGCTGTGACGCTTGGCCAGCAACCGGCGCCACCACAATACAGCGGCCGGTATAGGCTTGCTGAACACGTTCTGCAACCCCATCAGTTTCCAATTGTTGCCCCTGACGGTCATACAGAATGATCCTCGGTTGTTCATTGCCCGTTGGGCGCTCATATACTGCCACGCCCAATTCGCTGTCGTTGAGTTCAAGAATCACGGTGCTGGGCTGTTCACTAAGGGCGCGATATGGCATAGCTGCGATATGCGCGCTCAAACCCGCTTTTTCACACGCTCGCACGAGCAGTTCGGGCGTCAGCTCCTCCTGCTGAGGCACACCTTTCAGTAACGAAGCGGCTGAACGCGCCAACCCCATACTCTGCAAAACATGCAAACAGGCACACAGCAAAGGCGATTGCAACTGAGACGAAGTATTACTCAAAGACAGGATCCAGATAAAAAAGAAGATCAACCCGACGCTTCACGGCCAAGTCAACGTTGTTTGCTACTCTTTTACTATAGCAGTAATTATGCTGAGTCCAGTTGGGATTCGTGCATCCCGGTGCTATGATCCCAACACCTGTTTTCAAGGCACGCCAATGGAGCGCCCGATGCGATTTGGAGCTATTGTTACAACACTCATCCTGTCAGCGACCGCACTGTCGCCCTTGAGCGAACAGGCCCGGGCTGAAACCACGCGCGTCTACAAGACAGTGCACCCGGATGGCAGCGTGAGCTATTCAGACCAGCCCAGCAAAAAAGCACAAGCCATGGACGTCCAGCCCGTTGAAACCGTGCCCGCTTTTAAGGCACCCGCTTCGTCCTCCTCACGTTCTCAACCATCGGTGACATCCCCAGCCCAGGAATACACGCAACTCACCATCCTCAATCCCTCGCATGACAGCGCCTTTTGGGCGGGCGATGGCAAAGTTGATATCACGCTCGAAGCCCAGCCTGGCCTGCGCCCCAAACATCAGTTCCGCATTCTGCTCGATGGCAATGCCCGGTTACAGACGCAGAAAACCCAAATTAGCCTGACCAATATTGATCGCGGCATACACCAGCTGACTGTAGAAATCATTGATGAAAACGGTGAGACGCTCAAGCGCGCACAAAACACCTTCACTTTGCACCGACCAAGCCTTCGCAATTAATGCAGTTTCGCACCATATTAATTCGAGAGCACTATTTTAGTGCATAGGTAACAGCAAAAATAGCGCACAGGTCTATACTCCTTCATTAAGGTTTGCCCCACAGGCACCCTCCATCGCTTGCTGACCGTGCACCAAAGCGGACAAGCACTTTTTTTAATCGCCTCACCACGCATTGGTTTGGTTCTTGCAAACTAGCCAAGAACCTATTGTCAGCCCCAAGTACAGCAGGCTTTTTTCGATCAGCGGACTCAAGGTTTTATGCTCACTAGTCAATTTCCAAAACGCGTTCTCGACAACCTATCGACGGCGGTGTTTGTTCTGGACAGTGACCTGCGCGTGAGCTATTTCAACCCCGCGGCAGAAATGCTGGTGCAAATGGGGCACAAACGCATCAACAATCGACTGTTCGAACGTCTGTTTGCAGAGATCGACCCCCATCTTCTTGCTGAACTGGGTGCCATTCTCGATACCGGGCACACTTACACGCAACGCGAATGCAGCTGCATATTAACGAGCGGCACACGGGTGCAGGTCGATTGCACCGTGTCGCGACCTGAACTGGGTAAAAAAGGGGCTTTGCTGATCGAAATGCAGGAGACGGATCGCCTGATGCGCATCAGCCGGGAGGAACAACTGCACGAAAATCAGGAAACCGCGAAGATACTTATCCGCGGTCTGGCCCACGAAATCAAAAACCCTCTGGGCGGTATTCGTGGTGCAGCGCAGTTACTGGATGCCGAGCTCACCAACGATGATCACCATGAGTACACCAGCATCATTATTGAAGAGTCTGATCGCCTGCGAAATCTGGTCGACCGCATGCTCGGAACCAACAAGGCGCTGAATCTGGTTGAAATCAATATTCATGAAATTCTGGAGCGTGTCTGCACGCTTATTCGCGCCGAATCGGGCGAAAACATCACGCTCGTGAAAGACTACGATCCTAGCATCCCGGAACTGAAAGGCGACAAGGGCCAATTAATTCAAGCCTTTCTGAATATTGCAAAAAATGCACTTCAGGCGCTGTCACCACAAATGGAACAAGGTGAAAACGCCACAATTACCCTGCGTACGAGGGCCCTTCGTCAATTTACGATCGGCCAGCAGCGCCATCGTCTGGTCGCAAAGGTTGAAATTATCGATAACGGGCCCGGCATTCCAAAAGAATTTTTACAGAGCATTTTTTACCCCATGATCAGCGGCCGCGCTGAGGGAACAGGTTTGGGGCTATCGATCACGCAAAGTATTTTTAGTAAACACGATGGTTTGGTGGAATGTGAGAGTAGTCCCGGCTCCACCAACTTCATTGTCTATTTGCCATTGGAGACAAGCGCATGACAACTTCTCCTGTAGTCTGGATTATCGACGACGACCGATCAATTAGATGGGTATTGGAAAAAGCGCTTCAAAAAGAGAACTTTGCCATCAGCGCTTTCGAGAGTGCTGAAGGCGTGATCGAAAAACTCGGCCGCGAACAGCCTGATGTCATCATCAGCGATATTCGTATGCCGGGCATGGACGGGCTCGCCCTGCTTGAGAAGATTCAGGCAACCAATCCCGATGTACCCGTGATCATCATGACCGCACACTCCGATCTCGACAGTGCCGTAACGTCTTATCAAAGTGGTGCTTTTGAATATTTACCCAAACCCTTTGATCTGGACGATGCCGTCGCTCTGACCAAGCGCGCCATCAACCACTCTCAGGAACAACGCGCGCGCAACCAGCAACAGATTCAGGACGCACCGCGCGAAAGCACCGAAATTATTGGTGAAGCGCCTGCGATGCAGGAAGTGTTTCGTGCCATTGGCCGTCTGTCGCAGTCCAATATTACGGTACTGATCAATGGCGAGTCTGGTACGGGTAAAGAACTGGTGGCAAGAGCGCTCCACCAACACAGCCCGCGACGCAATGAGGAATTTATCGCTCTGAATATGGCGGCCATTCCCAAAGACCTAATTGAGTCGGAATTGTTCGGCCATGAAAAAGGCACCTTTACGGGAGCAGGTGGACAACGTACAGGCAGCTTTGAGCAGGCCAACGGCGGTACCCTGTGTCTGGATGAAATCGGCGACATGCCGGCCGACACACAAACCCGC
>JAWWBW010000132.1:0-8895 GCA_033720775.1 Oleiphilaceae bacterium
CGTTTTCGTCCCCGCCAGCTAGGTCTTCTTCATAAACCGGTACGAGGTCCATGCCCATCGGTGACTTGCCCGGTCCATCCCGTCGATAGTTCTTATCCATGGGCGCCACCCAATACAGTGGCTTTTTCTCGGCCGGCGCATCGGCTTGCTCCATGCCGGCATGCCCGCCGCCCAACATAGGGCTCAAAAACATATTGGCTAGCCAGCCCAGCCCGATTCCAACAAATAAAACAATGATGGCTTTCATGGTGTTTGAGACTCCTTGTTAGGGTGCGCGACCTCACCGACATGCCAATATGCAAGTTGTGCTTGAAGCTTCTGAGATTCGACCAGTAAGGATTGTTCAGCAATACGGGCGGCCTGCTCTTTGCGATATAGCTCGCTCACGCGCTTAAAATCGCCCCGGTCAGCCTGATAGGCCTGCAATGCCGCCTGCTTTTGTTCACGCAGTAAGGGCAATACATCTTTTTGATACAGGGATAACTGCGCTTGTAAACGTTGGGCCTGCGACAAGAGCTTGCGATACTGTTGCGTAACGCGCAGCAGCATCTCATCGCGCCGCAATTGCTCGGCCCGGCCCCGGGCCTGTGCCGCTTGTATGTCACCATCTACACGCCCCGGCGAAAACAGCGGGAGTTGTACCGATAATCCTGCTGATGCAAAGTCAACGCGGTCCGTGCCATCCATGTTGTCGCCCTGACGCATACCATAACTCACCTCAAAGCCCCACATAGGCTGATACGCCTGTTCTGCGAGTTTCACCTGATCAGAGGCAATATCCACTCGCAAATCCAGCATGCGAAATTCGGGATGCTTTGAAAAATCAGGTAGCCGCGAGGTATCCAGATCAATCACGGGTAACTCCCCCCCTACTTCGCCATTGAGTGTTTGGGCCGCGAGACGATCGAGTTCGTGCCTGAAATGCAGATAATGGCGCGAGGCCTCGATTTCGAGTTCTTCCAGCTTGAGTAATTCCAGACGCGCACCCAACAGATCGCTTTGATCCCGGGCCCCTACCTGATACAGCGAATCAATAAAATCGATCACCTGTTCCAGAAACACCGCATCTTCGCGCAACAGTTCCTGTTTCTTTTGCCAAAACCAGGCGTCGTACCAGGCAATTTCTATGTCGCGTTTTAAACCGGCCCAATAGGCTTGCTGTTGCACATCGCTCTGTCGCGCTTGCGTTTGCAGCACACTTTGCTTAATGGTGAGTGAATCACCGCGAGGCAACATTTGTCGGATTCCTGCGCGCAGTTGCGTCATTGGTTCCTGATTCATCGCAAAGGAATCAATCGGCAGGTTTTGCGCAGCAACAAAGACCGTGGGGTCTGGCCAATAGTCCACCGCATCGGCCTGTTTCAGGTGCGCCAGTTTTTCTTGCGCAAATCGGGCAAACGCCGGGTCACCCTGTTGTGCAGTTTCCAAGGCTCGCTGCTTGGTTAGCAGCGTCGCATGTTCCTGAGCGTAAGACGTGTGCCAAACCAGCGACAGGCAAAGCAATAGCAGTCGCCCGCACACAGCGGTAGATCGCGAATGGTTATTAAATGACATGGTTGTTCCATCATATTGTTCGATCCCGAGGGATCACCAAGTGTGCCTGGCACACCACTACAAACGTGCTAGATGGAACGGGATATGGGGGGCGGACTCGTCGGGCCGTCAGGCAGATTCAAGTAAAGAGAAGGAATGAATAAGGCCGATACCTGTTTGCTGAGCCAAGGGGTATGCAGGCTTTTGCTGGCAACGCTGGCACCGCCACAAGTCGGACCATTACAATCGCAGGGGTCATCACAACAGCTTTCGACCGCATCGACACTGGCAGCACTTGCCTCAGAGTCCATTGCCATATCGTGGCAGCTTTCGGGCATGACGCTGTGTTGTGTCGCCGCGTTGGCATGTTGATCGTGTATTGAGGAAGGTGCAACAGCACCGTTTTGACTGAGAACCATCGACGACACATTACTACCCGCTACCAGGAGATTGAAGCCCAGAAACAGTGCAAGTAATCGGTGAATGAGAGCCTTTGATCGCAAGGTGTTTTTCTCAGTTAGGTCTCAGTTGAGTCTCGGTTAAGTCGAAAACAACAGTCTCGATTAAACACGAGGCTGCGTTAATTTCCCAGAACATAGAACAAACTTCAAGTTCATTTGGATCGCGTTTAAATATTAGTACAGCGGCCGGATAAACCCAGAAGCACTTTTTCTGCCTCTTCGTAAGACATGTATTTGGGCACCGCGTAGGTGGAGTTCGCTTCCTTAAACGCCGCCCTTATGATCTCATCAAACGCCTTTGGTTCCAGCGCGGGTATGGTGGGCTCCATGCCGACTTCTTCGATCAGGTTACGCACCGCCTGAATAAAGCGTTCAGCCGCCTGCAGCGGCGTGTCACCTGCTTGCGCCAGCCCCAAAAACTCCGCCATTTCGGCCATGCGATCGGTGCAGGCATACTTGTTGAATTCGAGCACGTAAGGCAAGACTTTTGCGTTCGACACGCCGTGAGGAATCTTGTACTTCGCCCCTAACTGATGAGCAAAGGCATGCACATAACCCAGGCCCGCGATATTGATAGTAAGACCACCGTAGTACGAGGCCAATGCCATGTTTTCTCGCGCTTTCACGGAGTTGCCGCGTTTGCATGCCGTTGGCAAATTCTCAAACACCATTTGAATACCCGAACGCGCATAGTAATCGGATTCCTCCGTGGCCATGCCACTTAAATAGGCCTCTACCAGGTGGGTCAGAGCGTCCATTCCGGTTGCGGCAGTAATCGGTGCCGGTAAGCCCTTCATCAAGTCAGGGTCGAGCGCGGCCACTAGAGGCACCAGCTTGGTGTCGATGACCAGTTCTTTCTTGTGCGTCTCGGTATCGGATATCACGGCACCAATGGTCGCCTCTGAACCCGTACCGGCCGTGGTGGGCACGGCAAAAAATGGTGCTGACGGACGCTTTCCTTTAAGTATGCCTACCAGCTCCTGTGGCGAGACCTCATTGGTCGCCGCCAACGCAATGACCTTGGCGGCATCAATCGAAGACCCGCCACCAATCGCCAGTACCGCATCACAGTTTTGTGAGCGATATTGAATCAGCCCTTTTTCGACCACGCCAAACGTGGGGTCTGGCTCAACCTCGGTATACAGATGATATGGCATCCCCAACTTGTCAAACTTTTTCAGCATGCCATCGAGCACACCCAACTTGTAAAGCCCCTCATCGGTTACAATTAACAACTTACGCAAGCCAAACTGCGCCACGGTTTCACACAAGCGTAGTGACGCGCCTTTACTCATAAACACAGTGGGTTTAGGAATGTTGAGCAGATAGGTAACCGCTTTGAGCCCGGTGATATAGCCCTTGCCCACGAGTTGATTCTTGAATCGGGAAAGTTTGAGGGTGCGAACCAGACGGGATTCCAGTTCATCGATCATTTCGGGCATTTTCATTTCACTTACCTCGCCTAGTGACGCCATACACAGCTGTTGCGGACAACGACACATTTATTTTTTATTGTACTGCTGAAAAGTTAGATGAATCTTAGTTCAATTTAGAGGCGGACGGAATACTGCAACACTCTTTACTAGTTTCTTTTCTGCGTTCTTAACTTCGCCCTTGACTGTACGCCCTAGCGGCACATTTACAGTAACCACTGTATGCGTCGAAAGCCCACCACGTCATGCGCTTGTATTTGTCCATCGGGAGCATCGCGATACACGTTCAATACTTCGAGCCGCACGGAGGCAAAGGCGCAGTCGAAAGACAAATCATGCATCTGTGCTTCTTTCTGATCTAGCAACGTGATCATCTGAAACTGATCGCCAGCCGAGACACGAATATCCCGGGCGCGCAAATGATAATAATAGTCGTCACGCTCCACCGCCTTACTGGGTTCAATGAAACCGTTGAGTAACCACAACTGGCGCGGCAAGCAGGGCTCGCTAAAGGTGAATTTAAGCCAGGCATGCTGCCAATGATTCAATGCCGACAACCAGCCACCAAACGCGGGCCGTTCACTAATTACCTGATGGGCCGCCAAACCTTCTTGGCCATACTTGGCCGACTGGTAATGACTCGACGCGCTGACGTCGCTAATCTGGGCATACATGCAGAAACACTCTTTAAGTAAGTAGTCTTACTTGAGTGTAGATGAATATAAAAAAGAGAAAAATGCGCCAATTAAAAAGGGAGTGCCTTGCGACACTCCCTTTCGTATAACGTTATTGTGTTTAACCGTACTGGTAAAATCCACGACCGGACTTGCGACCTAACCAGCCACCGCGCACATACTTACGCAGCAATGGATGCGGGCGATACTTGCTATCGCCGAATTCTTCCTGCAGCACTTCCATAATGGCAAGACAAACATCCAGACCAATCAGGTCACCCAGTGCCAGCGGCCCCATAGGATGATTGGCACCAAGTTTCATGGCGGCGTCAATATCTTCTGCGGTGGCGACACCCTCTGCCAAAATACCCACTGCTTCGTTAATCATGGGGATCAGAATGCGGTTCACGACAAACCCGGGCGCTTCCGCGACTTCTACCGGCGTCTTGCCGAGCTGTTCAGTCATCGCTTTCACTTTGTCATAGGTATCATCCGAGGTAGTAATACCGCGAATGATCTCAACCAGCTTCATTACCGGAGCCGGATTAAAAAAGTGCATACCAATCACTTTATCTGGTCGACTGGTCGCCGCTGCAACTTCTGTAATGGATAAAGAAGAAGTATTGGTAGCCAGAATGGTGTCGGCATCGCAGATTTCATCCAGTTCAGCAAAGATGCTCTGCTTGATCTTCATATTCTCAACCGCCGCTTCGACCACCAAGGCCGCATCTTTAGCTGGCATCAGATCTACCGTACCCACAATGCGCTCGAGGACTTCATAGCTTTGTTCTGCCGTGATCTTGCCTTTATCGACCATGCGTGTGAGGTTTTTCTGAATGGTGGCAATGCCGCGATCTACGGCTTCGGGCTGAATATCCCGCAATACAACATCGAAACCCTGGCTGGCAAATGCCTGTGCAATACCTGCTCCCATGGTGCCCGCACCAATAACACACACTTTAGTCATGACTTCTGTACTCCAACAGCTGATTCTACGACGGCGCGCAGAGTATCAGGGAAGCCAAAATTGCTCAAGACTTGATCACACAAAGACACCAAAATCCTAACTAAAGTTAGGGAGACTCTGATTAAGAAGAGGACACCTGCGCGGACATTTCGGCGTAGGCTGACTGTAATAGCCAGCGAAGGTTCTTGGGAAATTGCACCGCAAAGTCCAGTTTCATAAAGCGCATGTCTTCACGCTCAAAGATTTCATCGAGAAACGGCGTCGGTGCCGCTGCCTGGTAACTGCCTATCAGCAGTTCATGCACACTTAGCAGTATTTCGGCGCCGTTTAGGGGAGAAAGCGGTGGCAAGTACGCTGCCAAAAATCGACCGGTGTTCAACAGCCGGTCTCGCAACAGGGTTTTAAAGGCTAGCGCAGTATCAAAATCAATGTTCTGCTCCAGCACCGTATGCAGCATGCTATTGAGCCGCAAAAAGGTCTGCTCTGTGGTGAGCTGCTCACAAAGCAAAGTCACTAACTTGTCGACCGACCCCTTGCCTGCTTCGGTTTGCAAGGCGACATCAATATGGTCAAACACCCGATTAAATTCCTGGGTATAGAGCGCTAAAAAGACTTCTTCTTTGGTTTTGAAGTATAGATAGAGCGTGCCCTTGGTCAGCGAAATGTTTTCGGCAATGTGCTTCATCAACAGGCCGTTGTAATCCTGCGTGGCATTAAATAATGTTTTGGCGGAATTAAGGATATCTTGTCTTCGCTTCTCTTTTTGCGCGGGACTCACCGCGCGCCGTTTAATCTCTGCCATAACTACTTCTGCATGTTTCCACAAACTTTAATCGTAATGACTATGGGTTATTAGTCAATCCAAATACAACAGCACTTTTCTGTATTGAGGCGCGCAGCATAAATAGCTCCCACAAATTGCGTATACCCAAGGCTTTGCTATGCTCAATCGTCAAATACAATTACTTAGTCACCATGTCGCAAAAACACATTAACGATCCACTCTCTTCGACCAAAGACTTTCTAGAAATACGTCGTCAGCGCCGCATCACCTTGTGCAACGCACTGTCTTATATCGGTGTGGTGATCCTTCTGTTTTTCGGCAGTGCCGCCTTTCTTGACGACAACGTTCTGTTGGCGACCATTTTATTTTCGGTAATGATCGCCGGCATCATTAACATCATCGTCTTACGCTTTACAGACAACGACGAAATCGCCGTGATGGTGCTTAACGGCATCATGATTGTATTGATGCTGTCTTTGCTTATTACCGGAGGTGCTGGTAACACAGGCATGCTTTGGATTTACCCCAGTATCGCCATCAACCTGTTTCTAAACAGGTTCTGGATGGCGATAGGGGTTTCGGTCACCTTTGTGGTGCTCAGCAGCGTTCTTTTGTTTACACCTGCCTCTGCTATATTGCTCACCGAGTACACGTTTACCACCATGGTGCGCTTTGAAATTGCCTTTATCGCGCTGTGCGTAATTTGCCTGGCGGCTATTCGTGCAGAGGAAAAAGCCCACGGCACCATTACCGAAATCCTCAGTAATGACATTCACCAACTTGCCTATTTCGATACACTTACCGGCCTACCTAACCGGGTCACCTTTATTCGCAATCTCGACCGTATTCTCAAACGGGCGAGAAACGATAAATCACTCGTCGCGTTACTCTACATAGACCTGGATAACTTCAAACAGATCAACGACACCTATGGCCACGCAGTGGGCGACAAAGTCCTCACCCGCGTTGGAGAGATTCTCGACAATACCGTGCGTCCCAATGACTTTGTGACCAATGCCAACTCTCAGATGGCACGACTCGCGGGTGACGAATTCGTGGTGGTACTGACTAACATCCGGCAGGCGGATGATGTGGTGAGCGTTGCGGATCGGCTAATTCAGCGCTTTCACGAAGGTGTCAGCATCAACGACGAACCCTTGCCTGTTTATGCCAGTATCGGTATTTCGGTTTATCCCGCAGATGCGGATAACAGCCAGACCCTGCTCAATCATGCTGACGCGGCAATGAACGTAGCAAAACAGCAAGGTAAATCCGCTTACACCTTCTTTTCAGCAGAAATTGCACAACGCCTGCTGGAACGCAAGAAAATCGAAGAAGCACTGATTCGTTCGATCGATGAAAATCTGTTCACTCTCATGCTCATGCCTGTGTATGACTGTAAAACACTTGAAATAGTAGGCGCTGAGGTGCTGTTGCGCTGTGTTAACCCCGACATGCAAGGCATTGGTCCAGACCGTTTTATCCCTGTTGCCGAGTCAACCGGCTTGATCAAACGCATTGATGCCTGGGTACTTGAACATGCCATGCTACTGCTTAAACGCATGCAAACTGATCATCAGTTCAGCGGAAAGTGGTGCATCAATTTTTCTGGCATAGAGTTACAAAACGAAGACTTCCCCGCGCTGGTGCAACACCTCATCGAAAAACACCAGATTGATCCTTCCTTGCTGGAGCTCGAAATCACTGAGACAGCACTGGTGCAGGATGACGCCAGGGCCAACGGTATTCTGCAGAACATTCGTAGCTTGGGCGTTGGCCTGTCGCTTGATGATTTTGGTACCGGTTACACGGCATTCAGCCAACTTATTCACTACCCCGCTGATACGCTGAAAATTGATCGCTCATTTATATGGGGGCTGTTTGCGGAGACAAACGAGACCTCTGAAATGGTGTTGATCATGCAGAAACTTGCTCGCCTGTATCATCTCCGCGTGATTGCTGAAGGCGTAGAAACCCAAGAGCAATTGGAGTATCTGCAAAAAATCGGCTGTGAATGGGTGCAAGGCTACCACTTATCTAAACCGCTACCGGTTCAGGATTTCATTTCGCTTATCAGCCCCTCTCAGTAGTTTTCTGGCTGTAAATCCCACGAAAAAGGCGAACCATCGGGTTCGCTTTTTTTATTCCCTCCACTACCAGACTAAAGCCGCACGCCGAGCGCTAATCTCCAAATTAATTTGACAACTAACCCATGGTCATTTTATAACTATCCTCAGTTCATTTAAATAATAACTGGAGAAGCCAGCATGTCTGAACCAAAGCAACAAACCCAAAAAGTGTGTGTTACCGGAGCGTCAGGCTTTATTGCTGCGCATCTTGTTAAACAACTGCTCGAACAAGGTTACGAAGTGACTGGAACTGTTCGAGGCCAGGCCGATGATTACCCCTATCTTACTAATCTACCGGGAGCGCAAGAACGCCTGCAGCTGGTGCAGGCAGACCTGCTGAAAAAAGGCGCTTTTGATGCGGCCGTCGCCGACTGTGATGTGGTGATGCACACGGCCAGCCCCTATGTCGTCAACGTTAAAAACCCACAAAAAGAGCTCGTTGAACCCGCCCTGCAAGGCACCACTAACGTTTTGCGCTCTTGCCTTAAATCCGCTTCTGTTAAACGCGTAGTGCTTACTTCGTCCATGGCCGCTATTACCGACCAACCCGACTCAAACAAGGTGTTCAGTGAAGCCGACTGGAATGAGAAATCGAGTCTTCAACGCAACCCCTATTACTACTCCAAAACACTCGCCGAAAAAGCCGCGTGGGATTTTGTTGATCAGCACAATACGCCTTTTGATCTGGTGGTGATCAATCCCTACATGGTCATTGGGCCATCTTTAGGCCCAGGCCTGAATGAATCGAACAAAGTGCTGCGAGACATGATGAGTGGTGTTTACCCAACGATCATGTCGGTGAATTGGGGCTTTGTCGATGTGCGTGATGTTGCTAAAGCCCATGTTCTTGCCATGCAAACACCCACCGCATCGGGTCGTTATTTGGTGGTATCCAACGACAACCTCAAGATGTC
>JAWWBW010000133.1:0-8664 GCA_033720775.1 Oleiphilaceae bacterium
ACCAAGGCATTTTTGTCAGACAACACCTTATAAAAGTCTATTTCTACCGCTTTCAGAATGTGCACTAACGCCCAGGTTGTCCCCCGCGCCTCATAAAACACATCGTCAATTTCAAGCCATGAAGTTTTAGCTTGCTTCAAACCTTCTCCCGCAGTGGATTGCTCTGCACTGCGATCACCTGCCAACCCCAGATCCATTTGCGGACGACCAACACTCTCACTCAATCTGCGTGACAAGCTTCCCAGACGGTTTTCCACTTCGGATAACCAGCTGCGCAGATTATCTGCACGCGCATAAAACTGCGCATCAGGCTGCGCAGGATCACTCAAGCGAGCCAAATAGCGATGCATGGCCTTAATGCCCCTACGATATTCCGACTCACTGGCGGGTATCGCCCAGCTGTTGTTATCAAAATGCAGCTGTGGCTCGGCGATTGTCAGGTCTTTGTCTTCCACTGACTGACTCTGGGAGCGACTCAAATCCTTACGAAACACCCGCGCTAAGTCCCGCACCTGAACCAGTACGCCAAACTCCCAATTGGTGATGTTGTCCAGCCACAACCCAGGGGGAAGAATATCGTTACTGATGTAGCCGCCTCGCTTATCAAGCAAGGTCTCGGATAGCGCAATCAGCGTTGCCGTTGTGGCGTAGCCAGTCACCAGCTGTCGCTCATTTGCTTGCGCAGAAGCTTTAGCATTGGCTTCTACATCAAAAAGATCGGGTTCGCTGCTCCACCACCAGCCCAACACCACGGCAATCAGCAGGTACACAGCAACAAGCACGCCCAGCAGTTTGGCGATAGCTCCTCCGCCCAGATAATCCTGCATGTCTTCTTTGCGATGACGGAAAAATGCTTTTAGCTCTTCCATATAACGTTATGACCCCTTTATCTTGCCAGGCTTTATGCCAGCACGTCTGCCCGCTCTGGTCGACCGAGATGATAGCCCATCGCGCCATCAATCCCCAACTCCGCAAGCTTTTGTAATTCTTCTTCCGATTCCACACCGACCGCAATCAGCTGCACCCCCTGACTGTGAGCAATCTGTACTGCCGAACGCACAAAAAACTGATTATCAGGGTTCTCATGAATATCACGCACAAAGCTGTGGTCGATCTTGATGGCGTTCAAGTTCACTCGCTGCAAATAGGCAAAGGGTACGGAAGCCACCCCGAAACGCTCGATAATGACCCTGAAACCCAGTTCACGCCCCATTTGACTCAAACGATGCAAGCCTTCTTCATTCAAGTGGACTACGTGCTCTGGCACTTCAAACATCAAGCGCGAAACCACCTCTGAGTGTTGCGATAAAGTATCTTGCAACCACTGTAAAAAATCTTCATCAGCGATTGAGTGCTCTGAAAGGCTAATACCGTAACTGTGAGACTCGGAAGACGCGTGACCATCCAAAGACGCCACAACCTTTTTAACGACCAAGCGATCAAACTGAGAAATAAGCTGAAAACGCTCTGCCATCGGCAAAAACATGCTCGCAGCCAAAAGCTCACCGCCTTCTTCAATACGCACCAACACCTGGTGGAACAGGAGCGAGGAGCTCATGCAGCGGTACACCGGTTGTGCATGCAACACCAGCGATTCCTCTGCCAGCACACGCTGCAAGAATGCGTGCCATTCGGTCGCCTGACGCACCTCATCCAGCACTAACTCACCACTGATTCGGGCGTAACGCTGCCAGCCCGAGATACCTTTACCCTGCGCCTGAGTCAGAGCCATGTCGGCTTTAGACAGTAGCGAGCGAGCGTCGTCTTCATCACTGACACACGCCACCCCAATATGAACAATATCATCCCGCAACAATTGCCTAACCTGTTGCAGAGCACATAAACGGGACAAGAGATGCGCCGCGACATCTTCAATCGCATCGGCCGCTACGCCCGGCACAAACAAACTGAAATCGGCCCCGTTTCTGCGTGCAGCAAACGCACCGGAGTAGCGTCGAACCAAGGCTGACAATTCTGCAGCGACAGCTTTAAGCAGGAGATCGGCCTCATCACGGCCCAAACGTTGGTTAACGCTACCAAAATCAAATAATTGAATGAGTAACAGACTGCCTTGCGCGAGGCGATCCTGTGATTCGAGCTCGGTCCGCAGGCGCCGATCAAAGCCTTCGCGGTTATTCAGCCCGGTCAGATTATCGAGCATCGATTGCGCTCGCAAACTTTCAATCAAGGCCAATTGCTCGCCGAATACCTTACCCAGCGTATCGGCCATCCCATTCATCGCCGATGCGACTTTGGCGAGCTCCCGCGTTGGAGGGATCGGCGCACGCTGGTCAAACTGCTTGCTGGCCATGGCATGAGCCTGGTCTTCCATGCGCTGAAGAGGCCGCAATACATACTTGAGCATGGCATGCATCAGCAATAGCGACACCAGTGCGACGAGAAAATAAAAACCGAGCTGATTGCGTGCAAGCCGCCACAACTCGAGGTAGGCATAGCCTGCATGACTCTGCACTTCAAGCGTACCTAGCTGGTTCCAGCCTGACATGACTTGCGACTCGGTGCGCGGCGCTTCGAGAGAAACCCATTGGGTAAACCAGCCCGGCACCGATTCGACAGGAGCTTCGGCATCGAAGCGCAACAAGGTCTCGCCCTCTAAGCCCCTATATATAATCTGCTGATAATCGCCGCTATCAAAGATGGCCGCAATCATTCGCTCCGCCAGTACCAGATCACGGGCATCTACAACCGTCGACAGCGATAACCCCAATGACGTCGCCGCATCCTGCGCATGAGACTGCAACTGCTGTTCAAGGTAACTGCGCATGTTGAACACATTCACCGCAAAACTGCCCAACAAAAGTAGCAGCAGCAGCGCCCCAACAAACAAAGCCAACACTTGCTCCAGACTGCGCTTGTTGTGAAATTCCTCTTCGCTCATACCCATGCATCAATGTTGTGGTGACGGTTCACGCCCGTACAGGCAAATATTTCACGCTTTGAAACAAAAGCGCTGTTTCAATGCCTCGCTACAACCATCACTATAGACAGATAAGAAATGTAAGCAATAATGTTAGAAGAAAGAAATACACTCGCGCGCTCGATAGCCAGCCCCGACCAGTGCGCGACCAATCAGTGCAGGCCGACTTCATGTCTCCCGAAAACCAAAGAGAAAAACTGAAACAGCTGTTTGCCAAACGCGTTACGACGCAAGCCCGGCTGGTGCTCGAGCTTTTCCAAAAATGGCAAAGTGATAACTGGGAAGACGCCGAACGCGTCGCTGAATTGCTCGAAGCCACCGAAAAACTCGAACGCTTTGCCGCCCGTTTTGACATGATTGGCCAGGAGCAGGCCGCACGCAAATTACTCAAACTTCTGGGCGAATTTAGCCCCGAGTCTGCTCCCGGTCCAGACCACCGCAACGCCTTTATCAAAACCATACAGCAACTCAATGAGTGTACATTGCGCAAAAGCGATCTGGCCTCAACCTTTGAAGGAAAGGAACCTTCTGGCCCACGCACCTTTCTACGCACCCCTGTGTACCTAGCCATTAATGATGTGGAGTATGCGCAGCGCATCACCAACCAGCTCGAATTCTTCGGTTTTCGCTCAATTAATTTTCATAGCGCTGAGGAGCTGATCCACGCGTCACAACACGATAAACCCGAAACAATTGTGGCTGACGTGGATTTTGAGCAGGGTAATCGCTATGGCATTGAGGTCATTAAACAAATTCAGGCCAATCACGAAACTCCTATCCCGGTGATCTTCGTCAGCGAACGACTTGATGACATTGAAACGCGACTCATGGCATCCCGATGCGGTGGCGAAGAGTTCTTTTTCCGTGCACTGGATCCGGGCCAGCTTATCGAAAAAATTGAACAATATACCCACGCCTCGCCACAAGAGCCTTATCGTATTCTTATTGTGGACGACTCAAAGTCGCAGGCGAAACATATCGAAAACGTACTCACCAAGGCGGGCATGAAACCCCATGTGATTACGGACCCCATGCAACTTCTGGTAGCGCTGGAATCCTTCCAACCAGAAATCATTATTATGGACATGTACATGCCCGGCTGCACAGGCATGGAGCTGGCTCGCGTAATTCGACAACAGGACCGTTTTCATAGCGTGCCCATCATCTATTTATCGGCTGAAGACGACCTCAATAAACAGTTACACGCGATGAGTCTGGGCGGCGATGACTTTTTAACCAAGCCCATTGATCCCAAGCATCTGACTGCGACCATACATAACCGCGGCCGACGTGCCCGCTCTTTGATCGCGCTTATGATTAGGGACAGCCTTACCGGCTTATATAACCACACACACACCCTGCACTTGCTCGAAGTTGAGCTTAATAAGGCCAAGCAAAAAGGTCACCCTCTAAGCTTTGCTATGCTGGATATCGATTATTTCAAAAAAATCAACGATAACTACGGCCATCCCATTGGCGACCGGGTCCTTAAAAGCCTTTCGCTATTTTTGAAACAGCGTTTACGAAAAACCGACCATATTGGACGATACGGTGGCGAGGAATTTGCGATTGTATTACCCAACACAGGTGAAATTGATGCACGCACAATCCTTAATGATATTCGCGAGCGTTTTGCCGAATTGCCTCAACCCGTTGGCGACAGCAGTTTCCGAGTAAGCTTTAGTTGCGGGATCGCCTTGTCGCAGGGGGAATCAGCCCAAACACTTTGCGAGCGCGCCGATCAGGCCTTGTATCAGGCCAAACGAGAAGGCCGCAACACAGTCAGATGCTACAACAACGAACCAGACAGCGAGTAACATTAGCTAAGTGGTTGCGATTGTGCTTGTATCACTCAATAAATGTGGGCAAACTGGCCAGCATTCTACAAATATGCCCACATACATTCCTGCGGCGGTTGTCGCTCCGGGCAACGGCTATTAAAATGCCGCCTTTAGCAAACCCCGTCCTGTCAGGAGCCCTACATGGCCTCGATATTGGTGTTAAATGGTCCCAATCTCAATCTACTAGGTACCCGCGAACCCGAAGTCTATGGCAGCGAGACACTGGACCAGATTTGTCAACGGATCAGCGCATTGGCCAACAGCCTTGGTCACCAGTTAAACCACTATCAGAGCAACGCCGAATACGCATTAATTGATCGTATTCATCAGGCCCGAAACGAGCAGGTCGATTTCATACTTTTTAACCCGGCAGCATTTACGCACACCAGCGTCGCGCTGAGAGATGCGCTGCTCGGCGTGAATATTCCGTTTATCGAAATTCATTTATCTAACGTGCACGCTCGCGAGTCATTTCGCCAGCATTCCTACTTTTCTGACATCGCCAGAGGGGTGATCTGCGGCTTAGGCAGTTTCGGCTACGATGCAGCCCTGCAAGCGGCAGACAAGATGCTCAAACACTAATTCGTGCGCGCCAACTCAGGATCGAACACATGGACATTCGAAAAATTAAAAAGCTCATCGAACTCATTGAAGAATCAGACATTGAAGAGTTAGAGATAAAAGAAGGCGACGATGCGATTCGGCTCACCCGGCGCGGACGCCAAATAGCCTCTGCGCCAGCAATTCCTCAGCCTGTCGCGGCGCAACCAGCCCCTGCACCAAGTAACCCCGAAGCAAGCAAAGAGAGCAGCGCAACGAAAACTGGCCAAACCATCAACTCCCCAATGGTGGGCACCTTCTATCGCTCACCTTCGCCTGACGCCGCCCCATTTGTGGAAGTGGGCCAAAGTGTGAAAGCGGGCGACGTGCTCTGCATTGTTGAAGCCATGAAAATGATGAATCAGATCGAAGCAGACCGCAGCGGGACGATTGTTTCTATTGAGGTAGAGAACGGCCAGCCGGTTGAATTTGACCAACCCTTATTCGGCATCGCTTAACGCGCAGGATAGACCATGCTCAAAAAAATTCTGATCGCTAACAGAGGCGAAATAGCTCTCCGCATTTTGCGCGCCTGTAAAGAACTCGGCATACCCAGCGTGGCTGTTCACTCAAAGGTCGATCGAGACCTGATGCATGTGCGCTTGGCCGATGAATCGGTTTGTATCGGCAACAATAGTCCGACTGAAAGCTACCTCAATATCCCTGCCATTATCAGTGCCGCTGAAGTCACTAATGCCGAAGGTATCCATCCAGGTTATGGCTTTCTTGCGGAAAACGCTGACTTTGCTGAACAGGTTGAAAAAAGTGGCTTTACCTTTATTGGACCGTCTTCCGACGTCATCCGACTCATGGGCAATAAGGTGTCTGCCATTCAAGCCATGCGCAATGCGGGCGTACCGACTGTGCCCGGCTCCAACGGCCCCATTACAAACGACACCGAACGTACACTCGGGCTAGCCAAAGACATCGGCTACCCCATCATGATCAAGGCCGCAGCTGGCGGCGGTGGTCGCGGCATGCGTGTCGTGCATGCCGAAAATGAACTGCTCCGATCAATACAACTCACCCAAACAGAGGCGAAAACCGCCTTTGGTGATGGCACCGTATACCTCGAAAAATTTCTCGATAATCCACGACACGTCGAAGTTCAGGTATTAGCGGATGGGCAGGGCGGCGCGATCCATCTGGGTGACCGCGACTGCTCCCTGCAACGCAGACACCAAAAAGTCATTGAGGAGGCGCCAGCCCCCAACATCGATGAAGAAGCACGACAAGCGGTATTCGAAGCCTGCACACAGGCCTGCCTCGATATTGGATACAAAGGTGCCGGCACCTTTGAGTTTCTATACCAGGATGGCCGCTTCTACTTTATTGAGATGAACACACGCATTCAGGTAGAACACCCTGTTAGCGAAATGATTACCGGCATTAATATCGTCAAAGAGCAAATCCGCATTGCCAGCGGTATGCCACTTTCAGTCACCCAGGATCAGGTCACCTTCAAAGGGCATGCATTCGAATGCCGCATCAATGCCGAAGATCCCGATAGCTTTGTTCCTAGCCCCGGCCGCGTCCGTCAGTTTCATGCGCCCGGCGGAATGGGCGTGCGCGTCGACTCTCACCTATATAGCGGCTACACCGTCCCCCCCTATTACGATTCACTGGTTGCGAAATTGATATGCCACAGCGAGGATCGACAGTCCGCGCTGAACCGTGTGAAAAATGCCTTGGACGAAATTGTCGTTGATGGCATCAAAAGCAATATCGCTCTGCATCAGCGTCTGGCCCGTGACGAAGGATTTAGAAATGTCGAATTCAATATTCACTACCTTGAAAAGCTGATCGCCAAGGATAAGAAATAAGATGAATCACTGGATTCAGTTACGCGCGCAACTGGCACCGAATCAGGCGGAAGCTTTCGAAGAAGCTTTGCTCGCTGCCGGCGCTTCGGCAGTAACATTGCTCGACGCTGAAGACCAGCCAATGTTCGAACCTCCTCGCGGCACCATTCCCCTTTGGGAAAAAACCATCGCAATCGGTTTATTCAGCGCCGAAGACGATATGGCAATGGCGCGCGAGGTAATACAAAACGTATACAGCAATCTGTGCCAGGATCCTTTACCTGCCATTACCCAAGACTTACTGGAAAACGAAGACTGGACGCGTAAGTGGATCGAGAACTTTAAACCGATGCAATTTGGACAGAGGCTCTGGATCTGCCCTAGTTGGTGTAACCCTCCTGAGCCCGAAGCCGTCAACCTCCTGCTCGACCCCGGCCTTGCATTTGGCACCGGCACCCATGCCACAACGGCCTTGTGTCTTGAATGGCTCGAGTCACACCCACTGGACAACAAGCTGGTGATTGATTTCGGATGCGGCTCCGGCATTCTAGCCATTGGCGCCGTGTTATTAGGAGCAAACAAGGCGGTCGGCATCGACAACGACCCTCAAGCGGTCATCGCGACACGCGATAATGCCCAACGCAACCAACTCAGCGAGCAGCAGGTAGAGTGCTACCTGCCGGAAGATGCACCTCCCGGAAAAGCCGATATACTGGTCGCCAATATCCTCGCGCAACCGTTGTATGATTTAAAAGAAACTCTGGCAAGCTACTTAAAGCAAGATGGCGACCTCGTTCTATCCGGCATACTTGCTGATCAGGCCGAAGCACTGAGAGACTTTTATGCCGAAGATGGACTGTTTGCGATGTCGCCCATCGTTCAGCAAGGTGATTGGGTCCGACTACATGGCAAAAAATTAAGGTAGGGGTGACGCTTGCGGTAGAACCAAAAGCCGTTACACTGCTAAGAAAATTGCAAACAAGGCCGATCGCTTTCCTCAACAATACGGCCTAAATCGCTCGCATAAAAACAGGATGCTTCTTCTGCAATGAGTGCCGATCGCTATACCCGCTGCCCCCACTGCAAGGCAACATTCAAGGTCACTGAGGATCAACTGGCCGCCGCCAATGGGCGCGTTCGTTGCGGCGCCTGCATGAATATTTTTGATGCGATCGCCTACGGCGTGAGTGTCAATCACGAAGGCGAAATCAATCCCGACGAGCCAACACCACCCCCTGTAGAACTCGAACAATCCATCTCCGACATCAACGATAACATTGATAATGAGACACACCAGGATGCTCAGGATGATGAGCTGATTCAGGATGATCCTGATGCGGATCAGGAAGATCAGGACAGATCCATCATCTCCGATGAATTCAGTACATCGTTCCTGGAACTCGACGATAGCAAGCCGGCCGATCCCTATAAAACAGAAGTCGAGGAATCATCTGAGCAAAGCACCAAAGAAGACGAAAGCTGG
>JAWWBW010000134.1:0-8520 GCA_033720775.1 Oleiphilaceae bacterium
AGCGTATTGATTGCGCGGTAAACCGTCTTTTCACTACATTCGAGTTGTTCTGCGAGTTCACCCAGAGAGACCGGAGTGCGACGGTTGGAAAAGATGCGATGCAGTTGTTGAATACGATCGAATTTGTCCATTTTATTCTTAGTTATTCCATTCCGAAAATATCTTAGTTCGGGATGCTTTGAAGATGCAACACTATTGCACCAACGAAGTGCATTTTTTTTGACCTAATGGTAAGCGTGCTGATGAATGAGCTTGAGAGAGTTGTATACCCGCATTCGCGGGTATGACGTAAACGCGCGACCAATGTGAGGAGGTGCTAGGCATTGGGTACCCGCATTCGCGGGTATGACAGGCTCGTTTATTGGAATGGCCGCAGAGTTTCTGGAGAATACCCGGCTCTAACGCGGCCACTTGATTAAATTGACCTAGGGTCAAATTAGATACCCGACTATGCGGGTATGACGTTTTCGATACGATCAACGAGAACCGCGAGCGAATTAGAAATCCGCTTGGGTGGGTGTGACGGGGCTCGCTAGAAAAGCAGCCCCTTTCTAAAGCCTACAAGACCCCCAGCGCGGCATCGTAATCGGGTTCGTCTGCGGTTTCGGCGACTTGCTCGGCGTGCAGCACCTTGCCATCTTCACCGATCACCACCACTGCGCGCGACAGTAAACCGGTGAGTGGACCGGTGCTGAAGGTGACGCCGTAATCTTCACCAAAGGATGTGCGGAAGGCGGAGCCTACCTTTACGTTGCTAAGACCTTCGGCGCCGCAAAAGCGAGCCATGGCGAAGGGCAGATCTTTTGAAACACAGACTACCGTGGTGTTGTCGAGGCCCGATGCCTGCTCGTTAAATTTGCGTACCGACATGGCACAGGTGGGCGTATCAACAGAAGGGAAAATATTCAGCACGATGCGTTGCCCGCTTAAATCAGCTGCGTGCAACTCTGAGAGATCGGATTGTACTAAGGTAAAGTCTGGCGCTTTATCGCCTACTGCTGGAAGTTGGCCGACGGTTTCGACGGCATTGCCTTTGAGCGTCACAGTTGCCATGAGGAATATCCTTTTATTGTATGTTGATCGATTCTTTACCGCTGTGATTAGCCTAACACATAGGCGGTGTTGTGGTAGCCAATTGTGTGGCGCGGCATGTCGGCAGGAATGCCGACCTACAAAAGCCACCCCGGAGGAATGGCTGCCTCCGGGGTGGCTTGTTTAGAATTCGCCTTCGGCAAAATCCATCAGCGAGGCTTTACCGGCCTGAATATCGGCCAGCAGTGCCGGAGCTTCGGCTTGTGCCATGCGGAAAAAGTGCGCGGCCGCTTTGCGCTTGCCTTGTAAGAAATCGGCGCTGTAACGCCCCTTGGTGTCTTCGGCTTCAGTCTGCGCCGCCATGCGTGCCCACAAGGCGCCCATGGTGGCGAGCGCAAACAGTCGCAGCAATGGCGTGGCAACCGCGCCCGCCTGCTCGGGATCTTTCATGGCGTTTTGCATTAACCAACCCAGCGCTTCTTGCAGATGTTTAAGCAGCGCGCGACTGGATTCTAAATGGCTAGCGTCGCTCACCTCTGCCAACAGGCCTTCAATCGCCTTGAAGTAAGAACGCGGCAAGCGCCCACCATGCAAGCCGAGTTTACGCCCGACCAGATCCATCGCCTGAATACCATTCGTGCCCTCATAGATGCGAGCGATACGACCATCGCGCATTAGCTGCTCCACTGGCCAATCCTGGGTGAAGCCGGAGCCGCCCATTGATTGCAGGGCCTGATCGCAAGAGAAAAAGCCCTCATCAGTCAAAAAGCCTTTAACCACGGGCGTCATGAGCTGGAACACGTCGTCGGCATGTTCCCTTTGTTCATCATCGGGATGGGCGTGGGCCAGATCCAGATGCTTGGCAGTCCAGTAGGCCATGGCACGCATGCCTTCGACCATCACTTTTTGGCGGGCGATCATGCGGCGCACATCGGGATGCACCAGAATCGGGTCGGCCTTGCCGTCGGGATTTTTGGGGCCCGACAACGAGCGGCTTTGCAAACGCTCTTTGGCAAATCCGAGGGATACTTGATAAGCCGTCTCGGCCAAGCCCAGCCCTTGAATACCGACCATAATGCGGGCGGCGTTCATCATGGTAAACATGCACTTGAGCCCTTGGTTTTCCTGGCCCACCAGCCAGCCCTTGGCACCTTCAAAATTCATCACGCAGGTAGCCGAGGCCTTAATCCCCATTTTATGTTCCAGCCCACCGCAGAATACCGGGTTGCGGCTTCCGTCTTCGAGGATCTTGGGCACCACAAATAGCGAAATACCTTTGCTGCCTTCGGGCGCATCAGGTAATTTGGCGAGCACCAGATGGATGATGTTGTCGGCCAGATCGTGCTCTCCACCGGTAATCCAGATTTTGGTACCACTCAGACTATAACTGCCGTCGCCTTGTGGCTCTGCTTTGGTGGTAATCAAACCCAGATCAGTACCGCATTGCGGTTCGGTCAAACACATGGTGCCGGTCCATTCACCCGCAATGAGCTTGGGCAGGTAGTATTCTTTTTGCTCGGGAGTACCGTGCTGCGTGAGGCAATCAATGGCACCGTGTGACAGCCCCGGATACATACCAAACGACAGATTCGTCGAGCATACCATTTCGTCCACGACGTTTTTAAGAAGATGCGGCAAGCCCTGCCCGCCGTATTCGGTAGTGGATGAGAGACCGCTCCATCCGCCTTCAATATACTGTCTGTAAGCTTCTTTAAACCCTTTAGGCGTCGTGACGGTTTTGCTGTCCGGGTCGTAGTGGCAGCCTTCTCGGTCGCCGCTGGTATTGACCGCCTGCAGCGCGTTTTCTGCAAGCTTACCGGCCTCCTCAATCACGGCGCGCTGTATGTCTTCGGGCGCGTCTTCGAAGCCTGGCAAAGACGCAAGCTCGCCGGCTTTAAGTAAGTCGAACAACACAAAATTGATGTTATCCAAAGGCGTTTTGTAATGATTCACGTGTTACCTCGTTTGTTGGTGGTGATCAATGCAACACGGCGAGGCCAAGCCATGTTTCCTCAATCAGTACTGCACTTGTTTAATGGAGGGTATCTTGCCCGACCATTTCAAAATAGGCATTTGACTGTCGTAAAGAGATGGTTTCTACACCTTGATTTTCAAGCCATTCCCGCGCAAGCGATAAACATTTAAAGGCATGATCGGCCTGTTGCACAACATCGCCCTGCGGTGAAAGTTGAAAGGCAAGGTAATGGTCTCCCTCAAGCGACCAAATCACCCCGGTGTTTTCAGACTTGCTGCCAAAACTCATGAGTTTTTCAAACATGATGCCCTCCTGTGGTTTGTTATCGTGTTACGTGTATCGGTGGCATTCGGATCTCTGTGCCGTAGTCCTATTGTCGAAATTAGTTTTGACCTACAGTGTTCTGGGGAATCGTCTGACTTTGTCGAAATAAATTTCGACACAGAGTCCTCACCACGCAATGGGTTGCTCATCCCAATCGATAAAGCTAAGCTCGCCGTCCGCGTTGAGCTTCATACTCAGCTGATAGAATCGTTCCGCCACAAAGGCCGGCGTGAATAGTTTGTGCTCGGGCACATTGGCCTGAAAGGGCTTGGATAGCGCGGTGTCGGTAGTGCCCGGATGAAAACACAAGAGTTTGAGCTGAGGCGCTCGCCGCGCACACTCAATGGCCGCCGTTTTCATCAACATATTAAGCGCGGCCTTGCTGGCGCGATAGCTGTACCAGCCGCCCAACTGGTTGTCGCTAATACTGCCCACCCGCGCAGAGATGGCAGCGAACACAGCGTGTTCACTCTTTTTGAGAAAGGGCAACAGGGCCTGTAACCAAATAAGTGGAAGCGCAGCATTGATCGACATGACCTCGGTAAACGTGCTTAGCGAGAATTGCTCCAGACGTTTTTCGGGCTGTATCGTCTCGTTGTGCAACAGACCTGTGCAGATATAGGCGGCGCGCAGTTGCGCAAATTCCTGTTTGAGCGGCGCTATGGCCTGCTCGACGCCTTGGCTATTCGCCTCATAAGCAAATACCCGTAAGCGCGGGTGGTCCAAACGCAGGCGTTCCGGGTTGGTCGTAAAGGCCGTCAGCCTCGCGCGTTCATTGTTCTCCAGTATGTATTCCGCCAACGCTTGGCCAATACCACCACTGGCACCAACAATCACGAATTCTTGCATGGGGGCTCTCCCGCGTTACTCGTTCAATTAGAGTACGCAGGAGAGACGACTGTGGTTTAGTGCTTAATTGATCGCGTATTTAAGATGAACCGGTAGGCCCCGACGCATCAGCACGACCGACACACTTTGCTCATTCTCAAGATAAGCGAACAGATTATTCTGGTCCTCGTGTACCCATTCATCATTGACACGCAGCACCACGTCTCCTTCCATCAAACCCAGGGTTTGATAGAACTCATTCTCGGCCACGTTACGCAACTTGAGCACGTGCACGCCTTCCACTTCGAGCGCCGCAGGTTTGAAGTGTTCCTGCAACGATCCCTTGTTCTGTAATTGCTGTTCTAACCACGCGCGAGACAAAGGCGTTTCACCCTGTGCCGCGACGATGGGGCGGGCCTTAAAGCCCTGCGATTCGGCGGCCATCCGTATTTCTTCTGGAATATCGGCTTCGGTCTGCCCCGCCGTTTCGTTTTCGGACATCGCCGTAGCATCTTCTGATGTGGATGCGTCACTGGCCTCGGCCACACTTTTAGCATTGGTTTTCAATGGCAGATATTCGAGACGGCCATCGTTTTCAAGAATGACGCGTTCGGATTCAATCAGCACTACAAACACCTTATCGAGTACGCTTTCATCTTGCTGATACGCTTTCAGGTTTTGCGCCTCTAAATGTCGAATCATGGCCTTGCTGGCATCCGGGTTGTCGCTGAGCATCACACCTTCAAGCGCCAGAGGTAACTCACTCACTGGCAATGCTTGTGCACTTTGCTGTGTGGCATGATCTGAGGGCACGGTTTTGCCCAGTCGCGCAAGTTCCTGATCAATAAAGAAGCGCAAGGTATCGGCTGTTTTAGGACCATTCAGATACAAGCCATTGACCAGTGTGACCGGCACATTTACAAACCCGAATCCCTCTGCGAGGGTCATGTTGGCTTTGACCTCATCGAGATACAAGCGCTGATCCAGGCATTGTTCAAAGGCTTTTTCGTCAAATGCGAGCTGCTTCGCCAAACGCTTGTACAAGTCCGCGCCTAACTGATTCTGTTGCGCCCAAAGGGCCTTGTGAAAAGCCTCAAACTGGCCTGCCGCATGGGCACAGCGCGCGGCAAAGGCAGCTTCTGGCCCCTGCCGGTGAAAGGCTTGCGGATAGTCGTAGAACACAAAGCGCACTTGTTCGCCATAATGCTCACGCAATGCCTGATAGGTGGCCTGCATACGTCCGCAGTGGCTCGACTGGTAGGAGCAAAATACGCTCAGGGTAACTGGCGCCTCGGCCTGCCCGATGGCGGGCTGTCCGGCGGGGTTCACATCAAGACGTGGCGGCATAGGCGGTTCTAACAGCACTTCTATTTGTTGGCCTGCCACCCGACCGGATTGCAATGCCTGATCCACCAGTTGTGCGAGCGATGCCCGACGCAGTTCGTATTTGGCCCACTCCAGATCGTAAAGTTTGAGTTTGATCTGTTCATCAATCATATTTTGCTGCACGGGCATACCCTGGATGCGTGCAACAATGTTTTCATGCGGCTCAGCCGTATCGGTTTGTGGCGCAGTCGCGACCACAGGCGCGTCCGTCGCTTCAGATGAGAGTGTGTTGGTATTGTTTGTCGCATCGCTGGTATCTTGTTGCTGGCAGGCCACCAGCCCCAACGCGCAGAGTAAAGTGAGTAATTCTTTTCGCATCTCGCACCTGTTGTTGTTTTTAGCGGTTAAGTGCTTATTTTGTAGAAAGGTATCGGCCTCTATCTATGAGACCGATACACAGCTTGCAGCGTCCTTGCTGCAATATACCTGACTTACTTGTCGGGGTTGTTGTTCCACATCAGGTTGGCAACGGTGTTCTGGCCACGAATACTTGGGTGGAAGCAATCGCCACCGTCGATATCGTCCTTGCCAAAACGGAAGGTGCCGGTTGAAGACGTGTTCTGGCCAGTGTAGTCAGAGACCACTTCGATGCCGCGTGGATTCTTGCCATTTGCGTTGCTGTTATAGGCTGACGCTTCTTCAGCCAGAATCTCGTTGTAACGACGCTGTCTGGTTTCGATCGCTGCCAAACGCTGGGCACTGGTTTCACCGTTCATGGTGCCGCCATTGGTGGCGATGCTGCAGATATCATAAGAAGACCAGATATTCTCACAGCGAATGCGGTAGGTAGTCGCTTGCTTGGCCAGGCCTGCTGCACGCAGATCTTGCACACGTGGCACTCCACCCAGATACACAGTAGAGCCGTTAGGCAGACCACTCACCAGTGTATCGAGGCCCGCACGCACCGATGAGCGCCATTGGCTATCGGTGTAGAGAGGGTTGTTACAATTGGCAGGATTGGTGCAGTCGCGGTTGCAGATGTCGTTACCGCCCAGTACAACTTCTACGTGATCAGGCGTGGTGCTTTGTGCCACGATATTGGCCGCCTGAGTCGCGAAGTTGTTGGAACCGCCACGCATTTCTGAGCCAGACGCCGCCGCACTTTTGTTCGCTGCAATGGAACTGTTCAACTGCTTGTATTTGTCGTGCACGGAGTTCACGCTGGAGTCCCAGCCGTCAAACCACGAGTGCTCGGGCTGGTCGCCACCTAACAGGCAGAACAAGTCCCAAAACCAATAGTTGTATCGGCAATCGGCAGCAAAACCCATGGTGATACTATCGCCCGCTGCAGCGGCTTTGCCCGGCAACGCCTGCGCCTGAAACGCAACAACTGACAAACAAAGCGCGAACACGGAGCTCAGCCCCATCGCTTTTAACTTTCTTATTTTCATTGTGTGGATCCTCGTTGTTTATGTCTTAGTTATCCCTAGCAATAACAACTCCCTGTGACGCCTGGCAGGTTAGCCCAGCCGTCAGGTGCGCAATCTTATAAGAAGGGCCAACGAGGCGTATGCCCATTTAGGTTAATTTGGGTTGAATCGAGCTGAAGAGTAAACAGATAAAGCCGATTGGACAGTATGCATAAACCTCGCCATAAATGATCATTGTTCTTATTTTTGTGCTAAAAATCGGCAGCTTTTACATGGACACCGACTCACTTCGCTTTTTATTATTGAGCCAGCCTTTAAACTAAAAGGGGCTCAAAAAAATAACAAAGTTCGGCCGCGCGAAAGCCTTAGACCGAACCCAAGCATTAAGGTGCGAATTATGGTTCAGCCGACACAAACCACCCTTGCCACCTGGGTATTTGCTATCCACCATGCCCTCGAACATGAAGGCTTTGATTCGCGGCGCATTCTCAACAGACTGAATCTCGATCTAGGAGAGTTGCGACAAAGTGTGCGTGTGCCCAAAGGGTGGGTAAATCAATTATGGGAAGAAGCCATTGAAGTCAGCGGCAACGATGCGTTTAGTCTTCGCGTACTGCACTTTCTGAACGACCCCGCACTCAACGCACTCATCACTTCAGTACAGGCCAGCGCCGATGTGCGCCAGGCACTGACTGTACTGTTGCGTTACTACAAAGTGATTTCGAGCGGCACCAAAATCAGTCTCGAGATAGACGATTCGGTGCGCCTCGTGGTGAGTGATGCCACCCCCGAACCCTACCTGATCCCTGAAGACGTTGATCTGGTATTTGGACTCATTAAAAAGTTTGGGAGCAACCTTCCGCAAAACGAGGTGCGGCCCAGTCGCTTGCAACTTACCCGCCCTGCTCCCAGGCACGCGCCGCACTACGAACGTTTTTTTGAATGCCCGGTTGAGTTTGGCGCCCCACGTAACGTGCTGTCTTTTCCTGCGCATGTACTCGATGCCGATATTCCGGGCAAAAACCCTGCATTGAGCAACCACGTTGAGCAATTTCTTGCCTCCCAAACCACCCGTTTGGGAGAACAAAGCCTCGAAGAAAAGTTACGCTCTGCGCTGGTAACCATGCTACCGGCAGGTACGCCGAAGCTGGACCAGCTCGCCAATAAGCTCAATATGAGCAAGCGCACCCTGCAACGTAAACTGCAATCCGAAAACCTTTGCTTCAAGAGCACCCTCAATAAAATGCGCCTCGATATGGCCAAGCAGTTTTTAACTGAGCGCAGTATGCCGGTACAGGAAATCGCTTATCGATTGGGCTTTTCGGAACCCAGCAACTTCGTGCGTTTTTTCAAACAGCAAGCCGGCATCAGGCCGAGCGATTTTGAGCAGGATGATCGACCTCGCAAAAGATGAATTTAAGTTCATCTTTTGGCGCGTTTTGATAATTCGATGGCGCATTTTGCTTATCTGAATTGGTGTGTGAACGCCTAAGCTAGAACGATCGTTTTGCCGTTAAGCCATATTGCGACAACAGGCAGACGCGACACGAAAACAATCAAAACACTTACGCGACAACAACCAAAAAATGGGTAAGCACTACGTGA